>JALTMC010000701.1 GCA_027005175.1 Myxococcales bacterium | reverse complement strand
TTTCAGCTTCGTTGTTGACCTCTGGTCGGGCTCTGTTTTTGAATTCATTTCCTTCTCCTCGATCGTTACCTTAAGGGACACAAACTGATGCTTTGGTGGGAAGCTTCTCTTCTGCTTGTGGCTTTCGCCCTTGCCGCTCTTGTCGTAATCTATAGCTTTCGAGCCGGGATCTCCCCTATGCCCTCGGGGCTTCATGTGAAAGCTGCCATTCTCTCCTTGCTCCCTCCCGAAACCACGGGCACCATTGTTGACCTGGGCTCTGGGTGGGGAACTCTCGTGTTTCCTATCGCGCTTCGATGCCGCCGCGCAAAGGTTCTCGGCTATGAGATGTCCCCCGTTCCTTGGGCCTTCTCTCTATGCCGAAAGCTTGTTGGAACACATCAAAACCTCCAACTCAAACGCAACGATTTTTTTGACATCTCACTGCATGAAGCAACCACTGTTGTTTGTTATCTATATACAGATGCGATGACTCGTCTCGCTTGCAAACTTCAAGAGGAACTCAGGCCAGGTGCTCGTGTGATGAGTCATACTTTTGCCATTCCAGGGTGGTTTCCCATCAGGGTCATTCAACTCCATGACTTGTTTCGCACACCCATCTACATCTATGAAATCCCCTTATCTCTTCCCACAAAAGATACTTTTGAAGCCGAGAGCCCCAATCTCAACTCTCAACTCTCAATCGTCAGCGATCCATTCCCAACTCCGAGGAGACCACAATGAGTAAGGCATTGACAGAGCAACAAGTCAACGACGCGCTAGCAGGACTTCCTGGTTGGCAGTATGAAAATCACAAGCTTAAAAAGACCTTTGAACGTCGAGACTTTAAAGATGCGTTGAGCTTTCTTGTGCAGCTTGGTTTGCATGCCGAATGTATGGACCATCACCCCGAGCTATTTAATGTCTACAATCGTGTCGTCATCGAACTTACTACGCATGACGCAGGCAATCGTGTGACAGCCAAAGATGTAGCACTTGCTCAAGCTATCGAGTCCATCCCGTAAGGATGGGGTTGTGCCCTTTTTTGTGTTTTGCTTCGAGAGAGACTCAAAGCTAATCGGTGCAACTGCATTTTAAGTTACAGCAGAGAAGGCCGCTGGAGCATTTTTGCTTAAGTTTCCAGCTTTTGCAGTCACTGCTACATACTTCGATCTTAGTACCGCTACAACGTTGTGTTCCAGGAATACAAGCGCAACATTGACCTTTGTTACAAACAGGGGTGCTACCAGAACACTGGAGGCGACTTTTGATCCAGTGCTGGCACCCTGTCTTTGCACTCTTCCAACACCATTGACGTTCTTTGCCCAGGCATTGGTAGGCGTAGAGTTTTGGGCAGGCATAAACAACAGTGCATTTGCAGTCTCCTGCGATCGTGCTGCAGTACTGTCCTTCGCTTCTGTTACAGGTTTTTACTTTCTCCCAACCATCACAGGATGATTTACATCTCTCCAGCCCATCGCTGACACATCGCTTGGCTCCTGCTTTGCAGGTGCAACAGGTGTCATAGAGGGTATTGACTTTGCAACCATAGGGGCATCTCTCTTCCAGTAGCTTGTAGCCTGTGAGTACTCCGCAACGCTGTCGCTTTGTCTTTGCTGTGTTGCAATTCCAGATGCTATTGGTTCCACTGGGACAGCCTGTGCTGCCGCATGTTCCGCTGCGGCATATCTTTCCATTGCTACATGCACAGTCTTTGGGGCAGGTGGAGCACGTCTCGCCTTTGCTGGCTTCACAGCTTCCATTACCACACGAAGCCTGACATGAGCCATTCTTACACTGTTGTCCGGCCTTGCAGGCACAGTCCTTGGAGCAGGTTGTGCAGTTCTCGCCTTCCGACGACTCACATATGCCATTGCCGCAAAGCTGGACCTTGTGGCATGTGTTGCGTTTGCAGACTTCTTTGGCCCCGCAGCTACAGTCTTTGGAGCAGGTTCCACAGTTTTCTCCCTTGAGCTTGTCACAACGGGAGTTCCCGCAGAGATTTTCGACTTGACACTTTTGGTTGATGCACTTTTGACGGGGAGAACACCCACAATCACCCGCACAATTGGAACAGTTCTCGTCGCGATTAGACTGGCAAAAACCGTCGTTGTTGCAACCTTTTGTGTCTTTGCATTGACTGTTGATGCACTGTTGACCGTTTTTGCAAGCACAATCTTTGCTGCAAGTGGAGCAGTTCTCGCCCTTTGTGGTGTCACACACACCGTTGCCACAGGCAGAGGGCTCAACACAGGCACCACTTTGGCATATCTGTTTGGAAGGGCATGGGCAATCTTTGATGCAAGTGGAGCAATTTTCACCTTTGGCCGTTTCGCATGAGCCATTGCCGCAGGCTGTCTGAACGATACACTTCTGACCTACTGGATCACAGACTTCACTGCCTGAACATTTACAGTCCTTAGAGCAATGAGCGCAGTTCTCTCCTGGATCACACTTGTTGTTGCCACAAAGGTTTTGTTCCAAACAGGTCGCGGTTTTGGTGTCGCAGATGCCGGGCGCACATGAACAGTCTTTGGGGCAACTGACACAGTTCTCACTGAAGTCACAGTTGCCATTTCCACATACAGCGGGGCCTTTGGCATTGCAGGATTGGCCCTGACAACCCCGTGTTCCACAATCGTCCGCTTTTTTCTCTTGTACACCACAGCTATTGAGCCAAAAAAGGTGTCCGTTGATACAGGACTTCTTGGCTTTGGGTTTGCAGCCACCAACCATACAGTTGCCTCTTGTGAGATTGCAAGTGTGGTCGGCAGGGCACATCTCGTCGTTGGTGCACCCCTGAACACACACGTTGGCCTCGCAGTATTTACTCTGTGGACAATCTCGATCAACAAAACATTTTGATTGTGTAGAGCAGCCCATCAGGCTCAAGACAACCAGCCCAAACAGTGCGAACAACAGTCCCCAACGGACACACATAGAGCGTTTGGTTTGCATCGAAAGACGGACATTCTTTTTTCGAAATAACATACTTTTTCTCATTGCAATGGTATGTCCAAAAGTAGACTTGCTCAAAGGATTCTACTTGATTTGGAAGAACAAATGCAAAGAGAGTGTCGCGACATGCTCGATGAGAGCAATCATGCAAGTCTTCCTTCGGTGCTCTTGCGATTCCATGACGGTTGAGGACTACCGTTTTCTTGCGAGAGTCAGACCATCACCGATAGGCACCATAGAGTGCGTCACGCGTTCATCTCCCTGAACCTTTGTCCCGATGTTTCGCAGAGCAACGGTGTCGGGCTCTGTGTTCTCGGGATCTGCCACGCTACCACCCCACAACACATTGTCGATGGCGATTAATCCGCCCACACGAAGGAGCTGAAGGGCTCGTTCGTAATAACGGTCTACATTGGTTTTGTCTGCGTCAATGAAGACAAAGTCAAAGGTTCCGTCTTGTCCTTCTGCCACCAATGTATCAAGTGTCTCCAAGGCAGGTGCCAGACGTAGGCTGATCTTGTGAGCGACACCTGCTTCAGCCCAGTATCGCTGACCCATGGCTGTCCATTCGGGGTTGACATCACATGCGATGAGCTTGCCATCCTCCGGCATCGCAAGTGCCATCCGAAGAGCACTGTAACCTGTGAATGTACCAATCTCGATGATCTTCTTAAGGCCCATCAACTCGATCAATAGAGCCATAAACTGCCCTTGCTCAGGGGATATCTGCATGTTGGCAAAGGGCATACTTGCTGTCTCTTTCCGCAACTTTTGAAGTATCTCTGGTTCTCGGTAGCTTACCTGGCTGTAATAAGCATACAACGACTCTGTCATCTCAACCGTTCGCATCGACATCAAACACTCCTTTATCGTAGTTGACTCCTACATCTTACACACAATGGCCTATCGGATACAATGCTCAGGGCCTCATGCAAGATTCTTCGACCTGGAATTCTCCGGTTGTATTGTTGAGCCACACTTCGTAGAGGGTGTCAAAATCTTCCCGGTGAATCGGTGGTTGCAGGCGTTTGATGGTGTCGTGAATTGCCACATCGGGAACACGAGCCTTTCCCTCGCGCCGATTGTTGCGCTCCTTGCTCTCTTGCACTGTTGTGTGGAAAAAATAAACTGTAATCTTTGCATTGTACTGACGACCCATCTGATACAGTGGCTCTCTGTCTGCATATGTTGGGTTTGTATTGTCTACGACCACATCTCGATTTTCTTGCAAAGCCTCTTCCAACAACCTCATCTGTCTGCGTTGTGGGCGCTTGTTGTTGCGGAACAGATCCTTGCTAATGTGGACATGTGTCTCCGCGAAGTTTTTGTGATAAAAGGTACTCTTACCAGATGCCTGTAAACCCACAAAAAGAACCAATTCCATGAGTCTTCCTTAAGCCAAGAGGGTGATATGACAGCAAACTATACGCTTTACGGAGCAGAGTTCTCCTTGTATTCGGGAAAAGCAAGAGCTTATTTAAAATACAAGAATATTCCATTTGATGAGGTCTTATCAACGATCGGGGTGTATCGAAAAATCATTATCCCCAAAACAGGGGTCCGATTTATTCCGGTTGTGAAAACACCAGAAGGTGAATATCTACAAGACACAACTCATATTATCGACCACTTGGAGTCACAACACACACAGAAATCCGTTTATCCAGTAACACCAAAGCAGCGTCTGGTGTCTATGCTCTTGGAGCTTTATGGCGATGAGTGGCTTCTTATTCCTGCGATGCATTATCGGTGGAATACTGATAACTTCCCCTTCATTTATCAAGAGTTCGGAAGGATTGTTAGCCCGCGATTGCCTACGTTTATTCGCGCTTTTGTAGGAAAAAAAATTGGCCTGCGATTTAAAGGTTTTGTTCCCCTGTTGGGAATTACAGAGAAGACAATACCTGCGATCGAAAGATGGTATGAAGAGCGTTTCTTGCCGGACCTGAATTATCACTTTTCAAAGTATCCCTTCCTTTTGGGTGATGTCCCTTCTATCGGTGACTTTGGATTTATGGGTCCATTGTATGCCCACTTGTATCGAGACCCTTACCCTGGACAACTCATGAAGCGTTTGGCTCCTCATGTTGCAAGTTGGGTAGAGCGGATGAACAACGCATCCAACGTGAGTGGGGAGTTTCTTCCCAACGATGAGATTCCAGAGACCTTGCTTCCGATCCTGGAGAATCTTTTCACAGAACAGTGGCCCGTCTTGGAAGATACTGCCAACAAGTTATCAGCCTGGTATGACGAACAAACAGAAACCTCTCCGTCTGATGAGCCAAGGGCAATACCGCGAAGCTTAGGTCGTCATAGGTTTCATATCAACGGGGTGGAAGAGCAACGATTGGTCCTACCCTATACCCAATGGATGATGCAGCGACCTTTAGAATATTACCAATCCTTAAGCCCTGAAGAAAAGGAATATGTTGACCCGTGGCTTCAACAGGTTCAAGGATTCGATGCGATGCAATTTGCCCTCAAACAACAAGTCACCAAAGTGAACAATCGGTTTGTTCTTTAAATACCAGGATAGAGTACGATGGGACGGGAGCATCTCACGATGTCATTTTAAGCTGCTATCTTTAACACGGTGGTTTGAATATAGGTAGAATGGGAAGCTCTTGGTATGAATATTCTCCTTTTGTCTATGGTTAAATTTCTGATAAAAGAGAACGACCGTGCTATCCGATACTTTCAATGAGAGCATAGTATATAGATGATTGGCGGGCAAAGGCATAATGAGGAAGGTTAGTAACGGTAAGGGATTCCGCTATCCGATAATTCTCGGTATAACCCTCTCTTGACACCTGCCGAGTTAATTCATATACTGACTGAGAGAGATTTTCTATTCCACTCATGGCTGATTTTGTTCGAGTATGTGCAAGAATCTCTAGAAATTTTGGGTGGACAATATCCGACGTCTCGTATCGTTCGAATCAAATATCGATTCGGAATGTAAATGGATTTTTTATATTTTTTCATGTAATAGAGGAGAAATCTATGCATCAGCCTCGCTCTTTTTCCTGTGTATCCTTTCTGCGACCTCTACAATCATGTATTTGTTTTTTTTAAAAAAACGATACTCTTGGAGGAAAAAGTAAGAAACGTATTTTTCCTCTAAAGTATCTCCTCTCTATTATGATGTTTTTTCTCTTCCTAATGCTTACAAATGAGAGACAGTCTACCTGGGCGTCTTGTGGTGTCTATAATCTACCTAGACCATGCAGTGAAATGGTCACCTGTTTTACCAGAGCAACTTGGGTTCAAATCCAAACATGTACTAATGGTTGGATACGTTACGAGAAACATATATATCAGCGCTCTTGCGAGAACGGTGAAGTATTCTCTCATGCTGAAGCACCGACTTGTTTTAAAACTATTCCAGTCGACAACATAGTATGGGGGTGCCATTGTCCAATACAGCAGTATTGTGGGACATGTACTGGAAGTGATGGGGCCGGTGGTCCTGCAGGGGGAGGTGCAATCAGTGGACAAGTTGAAATTTGTGGTGATGGAAAGGATAACAATTCCAATGGGAAGGTAGACGAAGGTTGTGGAGGCACCAATGGGAAGAGTCTGTTTTGTTCTCCGATGTATGCGGGTAAACCTGTTCACTTACTCAGCGGTAATATGACCCTCACTCACTCTGATTTCGCCATTCAAACGGGTGGGGCTCCGATTACCTTTTCTCGGACCTACAATAGTCTGTGGAGCTATTGGGCTGAGAGTGCTTTTAGCTCTCTTGGCTTTGGCTGGATGCATAATTACCAAAGCCGTATCAATACTGTTAGTGGTTCTCCACTCCAGCACCATTTCTATCTGGGGGGACGCATTGTTACTTTTAAAGAGAGTGCTTCTACGTATACCCCCGAACCTGGAAGCATTGGCTACAAACTGACCAAAGTTTCGAGCGAGTGGATTCTTACCGCGCCGGATGGAGTCAAGCGTTATTATGCTGCTGTTTCTGTGCCATCCGGGGAGCCAAGTGTTGGCCGTCCGATGGTAAAGTTGGAATACCCCAACGGAAGCTATCTTTCTTTTACATATACGGTCTACAAAGACGTGTACCATCTTGTTGCAGTCAAGTCATTTCTAAAGGGTGGAACTTCTACGCAAAAGGCTGTTTATTTTCATTACTCTATTCTGAGCACTTGGGGTGCCATCTCCAAAGCTGTCCTCGGTGATTACGCCACAAGCGCGACCTGTACCAGTGACTCCAGTTGTGGCACTGGAGAGATCTGTGCCAAGGGTCCTGGAGCGATATCTTCCACCACGGGTTACTGTGGCCGCACGATTGTTGAATATGAATACGAACCGCCGTCTGGGCATCTGTTCTTGAAGAAGGCTTATCGCAAACCAGGTAGTACATCACAAGATTACATTGTGTATGCCTACAGTAGTTGGGGACAGCTCACCAGTGCTAAAGACGCTAAGGGTCGCATCCTGGAGGCGCATCAGTATGATTCGGAAGGTCGGGCTGCCACAAGCGATAGCAGTGATGGCAATCTCAGCTTTGCATACAATCATGCCAATAGTAAAACAACGGTTTCTGGACCCTCCGGAACCGGGTATAGCCGAACTGTTACTTATAGCAAAGATTGGGTGAAAATGACCCAACAACAGGGGTCGTGTAGTTGTTCTCAAAGTTCGGCCCAGCAAGACTGGAAGGAGGAAAATGGCTACACTCTTCTGAAGTGGCAAAAGCTTGTAGGCACAAATTCATATCGGCACTTCCAGCATACGTATACCAGCACCACTCCAAAGCTTCTTGCCACACAAACCATAACCATTGGCGACACCGACTCTGATCCCAACAACACCCCTAGTCCTGACAATCGATACCAGGTAAAAACCTACTATCATCCAACGTATCCCGACATGATCACGGCAAAGGAGACAGATAGTGTCAATAGTGGGCAAAAGCGCGTTACGATCTACGATTACGATACTCTGGTAGAACCTTTGCGTTGCACCACCCCTGCTACCTGTGCGGTTACGGCATTCAACAAGAATCCAACCTCGTTGATTCATCGTGTTGTGATCCGTGGATACACCCGGACCATTGCCGGTGGTTCGACCTGGCAGGTAAAGACGCAGGTGATCCATTACGAGTACGACTCCAAAAATCGGGTGATCAAAATCACTGGACCCCGCACAAACCAGGAGGTCACCTTTACCTACTACAGCGCCAGTTCTGGAACTCAGAGTGGATGCCCTGTGAATACGGGAAGTACCAACGATCATCAATTGAAAGAGGCCAAGCTTAAAGTCTATAATACACGAGATCAGACGACGACATACCTGACCACAACGTACAAGTGTTACAACGAGTATGGTGTTCCTGCTGTGGTCGTTGATCCCAACAATGTAAACAGTGAAGTCATCTACGATACCTTGGGACGAGTCACAGAGATAAAACGCGATCTTCGTAAGCTATCCACCGACTCTTCATTGTGGGCGTCGTGGAAGCTAACGTACGATACATCCGGTCGTTTGTCGGAAATAGAGCGACCCAATGGAAGTTTTCTGAAGTACGAGTATGGTACAACCTATGGTCGTCTGCTCAAGATACTGTTTAAAGAAAACAGCAGTGCTACAGCACAGGGAATCCGTGAGTTTGTCTACGATGGATTGGGACGAACCACACAGACTAAAAATCTGCGGGTCAAAGATGTCGGTAGTGCGCAGTTGCTTTCGACCTATGAGTATCGCTTCCTGTCTGGCGGAGGTTCGACGACGAAGATCTACCCGGCCAAACCTTCTTCTGGCTTTCGACTCTATACTTATAATAGCAACAAGGCTCTAGCCAAAGTCACTGATGAAAATGGTCAGGATACGGAATATACGTATGATGCTACACGTTTTTGGTTAACCAAAATTAAAAGCTATACCGAGGCCAGCAACCAGACTCCGGTGTATGTTAATCTGACTTATGATAATGCTGGAAGAAAAATCAAGGTCAAAGATGCCAAAGGCATTGAAACCCTGTATGTTTGGGATGACTTCAATCAGGTTGTAGAGTTAACTTCCCCAGATCGTGCGCCTTCAGGAAAGACACTGCTCTATGAGTACGACGAGAGCGGCAATCTGATTAAAGTTAAGCGTCCCGATCTAACCACAATCCAACTGGCGTATGATACTCTGAATCGGCTGATAAGCATCACGTATCCCACACCTTCTAGCTCCAACCCGATGCTGATTGCCAACAATGTCAATTACTATTATGGGGATGCTTCCATCACACATTTTGCGAAAGGACGCCTAACGAAAGTTACAGTTGACCTCTACAAAGATGGAACGAGTAGCACGATAAAACGCACTACCAAGTATGTTTATGATGCGGCAGGTCGGCTGTTGGATGAGCAGATTGATGACGGTACCCCAGCACTGACCTGGTCCACCAAATATGCTTATGATAAGGAAAACAATCTTACCGATATCACTTATCCTTTCACGTCCGACCTTCAGATGCGATATTCCTACAATAGTCTGGGGCAACTGCAAAATGTAGGTCAGTTTTTTGGGTATGATACTCTTTATCGCTATAAGATCGCCTACAATAGTCCAGAGTTGCTACCCAAACAAATGCTCCATGATTACAGTTCATCGCCAACAGCAGTACCCTCTGCTGATACCTATGCGATCTCCAGCCAGATGTACAACAATCTGTTATTTACACCAGCTACACCACCGTCAACGAACTCAACTACGGCTCAGGCTAGTGGCCCAGCCCTTGATGGCAATCTGCAAGGACATGCTGGTCTGATCTATCGTCTTTACGACTACAACAAAACAGGTCTGCTCAAAGGATACAACTGTGCCAGCAGTGGAACCAACGCAAGCAACTGCTATCCAGGAAATAAGGCCAAGTCATTTCTCTATGATGGGTTGTATCGTCTCAAAGATGCGGGAGAATTGGTCTCGTCACAACCACGTTACGCCTTTACCTACGACAGCAACGGCAACCTCACCAAGAAACAAGATCGGGCCACAGGTGGTTTGACCTGGAATTTTTTCTATACAGTCGGGACCAATCGTTTGGAGAAACGTTACAAGTCGACCAATCCGTCGCCAACGATCAATTACCTCCAATATGACGGTGGTCAGCGAAAAGAGGATCCGTACTGGAAGTACACCTATCATAGTAATGGTCGCCTCGCTCTGATGGAGCCCAAGACAGCCACCAATCCCAATGGGAAGGTGTTGTTTTTTACCTATGATCATCAAGGACGGCGGATCCACAAGTTCATTCTCAGCACCCCTACATCTTCGACAGTTCTGGGACAAACTCTCTACTACTATGATCTGCAAGGCAACCTGCTCGAAGAGATCGAGTATCCCGACCTGAACACTTCCACGACGCATCAACGCTACTGGGTCTGGTTTGGTGGGACACCTCTTTACGGTGAAATCAACCATTGTGACGCACAAGTTTGTCGTTACTTGAGCGCCAACTATCACCCCGACCACCTGGGGCGTATCGCTGTTGTCACCGATGCTCAAGGTGTTCCAGCGTGGCGTTCCAATGCACAGCCCTATGGTAAGGATGAAGGCATCTCCCTGGCCAAGAACCCCTACACTGAGGTCTCTTTTACCTCCTCCAACTATATCCAAAAGACGCCCTTTGTCGCATTTGAAAACGATGCACAATCCAAAGCTATCGTTGCACCTGGAACTTTTGGAGTCCAGTTCTATTTCGAGAAACTCTCAATGCAGCCAGGTTATGATTTTCTCAATCTCTTTAGCCGAGAAGCGTCCTCAAACGATGTATTGATCCATACATTCACAGGTAATCACCATACAGGTCAGTGGAGCAATCCTACAGGTGGGTTCTGGGGGCCGGTCATTCCGTTTACCCCCAAGAATATGCAGGCTTCCCATACAAGTCCCAATGCTTCATTGTTGTTTCAGTTGCTGGCGGGTGATACTGGGGGTGATGGCTACAAGATTATCAAGTATCGGCTGTGGCATGTAACTGCCGGGATGGATGCTTCGTTCAGTTTCACGGATTCTCCGGCAGATCCGGGAACAGGAGTGTATGCAGCTAATCTGGGAGATTCTGGAACAACACCGCCCTGGGAAAAGGTCTATAACCCTGATTCAAGTGCGAAGATGATCCGAGTATGTTTCAGCAGTTTCAATGTGGAGCAATTTTACGACAGGGTTGAGATCCGCGACAATGCCAACCACATCATCCAGGTCCTGACAGGAAACCTGGGATCATTATGCTCAGCCTGGGTTGATGGAAACACTCTTAAGGTACAACTTCATACAGATTCTTCGGTCCAGTACGCCGGGTTTATCATAACCAGTGTCGAAACTAAATCTGCCGTTGATGTGAAAGCCCGCTTCCCTGGCCAATGGTACGAAAAAGACACCGAAGTCCGTGACACCAGCGACAACCTCACCTATGCCGGACTACACTACAACTGGCATCGCTTCTATGATGCGAATGTTGGGCGTTATATTACGCCGGATCCGCTGGGGTTAGAAGCAGGGCCTAATCTGTATGGTTATGGCGCAGGTAACCCTGTTTCTTATACAGACCCTGAAGGACTTAATATCAAAGTTCACCTATGGGACCTCAAAAAAACACAACCGACAAAAAACTATGTTGGTTACCTGTTAGGTAGATATTTGCTGATGGGAAAATATGTAACACCGATAGGTGCGTTTGAGCATCCAGGGATTGAAGTCATTCCAACAGGAGGACTTAATTATTCACCCAAGACCTCATCGCATTCTCCGTCATTCCCAACCCAGCCCGAGGGAGTTACTCGGATCTTTTTCGATTACTATCCACACCAAGATAAAAAACTTGGGAAGAAGGGATTCGCTCATGTAGGTACATGGCCAGCAAAACGTATGTCAAGGTATCTATTCTATAAAACAACACCAAAACAAGATTTGTGTGTTATCACGTGGGCTAGGACATGGTCGAAGTTATGCCATCATGAAGCAATGACTGGAAAAGTGCGTCTTTGTCGGTATAAAGCAAAAT
>JALTMC010000700.1 GCA_027005175.1 Myxococcales bacterium | reverse complement strand
AAAATCTACAACCAACTGCTATTCAAAGTGATTTTTATAATCTCATGCGGACCAGCCTCACGGGTCTTAAGGTGGGCTACAATGAGGCACATGACGGAGCCTAGAAACTTGGCGGGAGGCTCGCTTTTCCCCCTGAGACAAAGTACGTCAATATGATCAGCATGACTCTGGTGACGGAGCCTGGGAATTTGGCGGGAAGTTCACACTGGAGGTACTTTTGATTGTTCGTGAGTGACTTCGACAACCGTGTGAATACCACCGCGTACGTAGAAGTCGGCTTCAATAGTCATTTTGCGTGGATTGGTAGCGGCCACCAGATCATCTAAGATCGTGTTTGTCACTTTTTCGTGAAACGCGCCTTCGTTGCGGTATGACCAGAGGTAGAGTTTCAAAGATTTCAGCTCTACACACAGAAGATCGGGGATATAGCGAATCCGAATGGTAGCAAAATCAGGTTGTCCCGTTTTGGGGCAAACACAAGTGAACTCCGGACATTCCATCCGAATTTCATAATCTCGTTCAGGTCTAGGATTGTCAAAGACTTCAAGAAGTTTGCTGGGTTGTGTGGACATGAGGGCCTCTATCGTTCCAAGAGTTGAGAAAAAAGCATCATTCTTGATGCATTCTTGATACATGCTTGTGCATCAATGAAAAGCGCGAGGTGTCTACCATAGAGAAGGGAGTCTCGCAATAGTAATGTTGGAATACAATTTGAGTTGTGATTGTTGGGGGGTACATATTTTTTGATGCATATGATACTTGCATCTGTGTAAATTCTGGATACTCTACGATGCGCTTGAAAAAGTGTTGGTGGAAGAGTTCTGGAATGAGGCCTGTTTCCCGATATGTATGTAAGAGAAGAGAAGGAAAACAATGACAGAAAGTAAGTCGTTACAAGACGTTCAACATGAGATTCGCGAGCGCAGTGGTATTATTCGCAAGCTGCGTCAAGCCATTGGTGAGGTGATTGTAGGACAGAGTGCGATGATCGATCGCCTTCTTGTCGGATTGTTAGCCGATGGTCATGTCCTGGTGGAAGGAGTCCCTGGTCTGGCCAAAACGACTGCTGTAAAGTCGCTGGCCCAAGCCATTGATACGGACTTTCAACGTATTCAGTTTACTCCAGACATGCTGCCCTCTGATGTAATTGGAACAGAAGTATACCAGCCTCAAAGCAGTGAGTTCTCTGTCAAACAGGGTCCCATCTTTACCAACATTGTGTTGGCTGATGAGATCAACCGTGCGCCTTCCAAGGTGCAATCTGCTTTGTTGGAAGCGATGCAGGAGCGTCAAGTTACCATTGGTAGCGAGACCTTCCCCTTGCCCGACCCCTTTTTGGTCATGGCAACCCAAAACCCGATTGAGCAAGAGGGAACCTACCCCCTACCTGAAGCACAGGTTGACCGCTTCATGATGAAGGTTTTGATCGACTATCCCACAAAGGCCGAAGAAAAAGAGATCATGATGCGTATGGCATCAGGAGATTCCACTTCGGTAACATCAGTGGTGTCCCCCAAAGAGATCATCGAAGCCCGTGAACTGCTCAAAGATATCCATGTTGAAGATCGATTGGCAGACTATATCGTCGATATTATCCAAGCCACACGCGAGCCAGGTGCATACAATCTCAAAGATCTAGAGGGCTACATCCAGTTTGGTGCCTCTCCTCGTGGAACCATCAACCTGATCCAGTGTGCTCGTGCCTTGGCCTTCCTCGAAGGTCGCGCCTATGTCACACCACAAGATGTAAAGAGCATCGCACCCGACATCCTTCGACATCGTATCTTACTGTCGTATGAGGCAGAAGCGGATGGAAAACAAAGCGATGATGTGTTGCGCCAACTTCTCGACCAAATCGAAGTCCCTTAAGAGATACCCGAAGAGAGTCGTTGGTCGCGTGTATGCTCTGACAACGCACCAAAACGAACAAACTCGTTCGTTGGAAAACTGGAAAGTCACCAACAGAGTTACGATTTACGACTCTATGGGTGATGAATCACTTTCTCTATTTAAGGAAGCGGATAACAAGGAGATCCGATGTTATCGGAAGAACTGAGAGCACAAATCCAACAAATTCACATTTCGACATCGTACCTTGTGAATGAGTCGATGGCGGGAGAGTACGCATCTGCTTTCAAAGGTCGCGGGATGGAGTTTGAGGAAGTTCGTGAGTATTTTCCAGGAGATGATGTACGTAGCATCGACTGGAAAGTGACCGCACGAATGGGTCACCCCTTTGTCAAGGAGTACCGTGAAGAGCGAGAGCTGACCATCTTCTTGATGGTCGATATGTCTGGGTCTGGCCGTTTTGGTTCCCAAGCCAAAACCAAGACAGATACTATGGCAGAGCTTGCCGCCATCTTGGCATACCTTGCCAGTCGCAACAACGATAAGGTGGGAATGATGCTCTTTACCACAGAAGTAGAGCGCTTTATCCCACCCAAAAAAGGACGCGGCCATGTCTGGCGTTTAATTCAGGAGATCCTCACCTTTGAGCCCCAACACCGGGGAACGGATCTCGGAATGGCATTGGAGTATGCCGGTCATTTGTTGCGAAAAAAAACCGTCTTGTTTTTGATCTCCGACTTTCAGGCACACGCCTTTGAACGCCCTCTTGTACTCGCCAGTAAACGACATGACATCACAGCCCTACGGATCTCTGATCCCAGGGAAAAAGAACTTGTTGATGTTGGATTGTTGGAAATCGAAGATCCCGAAACAGGCGAGATGATGCTCATCGATACGTCCCACAAGGAAACCCGTGAGTACTTCCGAAAAGAAGCCTTGCGCTCCCTGGAAGAGAGTCAAACCATCTTGCGTCGCAGTGGTATCCCAGAAATCCCCGTATCCACTACGGGCTCGGCTGTAGCTCCACTCATCCGCTACTTTCGCAATCGCCACCGACGTCGATGATTGTCAACGACCCTCACCCAGTCCGCTTGATTCAGCCTGCGGCTTCACCCCGTAGGGGCTGCCTACGCAGTCGCGCTTCGCTTTCGCTGTCGATTCTGGAAGGGGTTTCCACGCCCATAACATAAGAGGTTTTTTTCCGATGAGCCACAACACATAGGCAACATGTGGAGAGATTGCCCTTGACAGATCGCAATCCAAGAAGCATTTCCCATGTGTCAGGCACATTCAAATATCGACCGCTCAAACCTGAGCACTGACCGCTCAAACCTGA
>JALTMC010000699.1 GCA_027005175.1 Myxococcales bacterium | reverse complement strand
GCCGTAAACTCGTCAAGAGGGTCGCACGTTTCGTTGTTGAACGAACCTTTGCCTGGCTCCAACGTAAGTTTCGCCGTCTCGTCGTCCGTTGGGAGCGTCTCGAACTCTGCTTCGATGCCTTTGTCCACGTTGCAATCATCATGATCTGGCTTCAACAATTGTTAGTGGGATAGGTTCATATATGAATACAATGGGGTCTTGATGCCAATTATTTGTGTTCTGCTTTGTTGTTAGTGACCGGAAGAAATCGCTTGAATGTGAACCGTGGGATATATTTGTGAGTTTAAAAGAATCGTCATCTTTTGCTATGCTGTAACCCTTTTTTTCACATGAAATACAGTAGCCAGTTATCGGTTTATGTTCATATCCATTTCGCCTATAGTCATCATAGGTATAGGCTCCAACATCTTGAGCGCTAACAGATATCAATTTATCGAAGTTAAGTTGTCGAAGTTGTTTTATCATTCTCTACTTCATTACCCTTTACGAGGCATAACGCTCAGCATCATCGGCGGCGCTGTGCGCCGTCCGCTGCATGCTGTTGTTATAAGGCGGCGCTACACAATAGCCCGAACCACCCTCAAAAAGGGAATATCTCTGCCAAATTTGAAAACATGTAGGAAAGGAAAACTTACTTCTACTTTCCGAAGTCTAATTGTGCAGCCTTGGCGACTATGGCATCTTTCTCTTCTTCGGTGGAGACCTGCTTCCAAAAACTGCTCAGTTGTTTGAGCCACAGCAAAAACATATTCATCGTGGTTTGCCCAATTTTTCTATCCATTTGAGGTTCCTCTCTTTTTTCAGCATCGACGTAATATTGATATTGACCATTTTAGGTTGAAAAATAGAACTTTCAGGTAAGGGTTCGTTCTCAAATGTTACAAGCGCGCCGTAGATGTTGAAGTCGCTGCCGTAGTCAAAATCTTCCCAAACAATAAGAAATTCTTTACCATTCGAGGCTATTTGGGGCTTCTTCTGACTAGATTCCGCCGTAGTAGATATCGGTGCAGAAATAAGGATGCCATCAGGATCAAGAACTTCTCCTTCTAAATTTACCCGCGCTCCGTAAATATCACTGCAAAAGCTATCCAAGCAAATAGAGTTGTGGCGATAATCTTCCCAGACAACGAGAAAATTTTCTCCATTCCAAGCTACACTCGGACGTAGCTGGTTATTTGATGCGGTGGAAATGGGAATACCCTCAGGATCAATTACAGAACCTGACGGACTTAGCCGTGCACCAAAGATATCAACGCAGTCATAATTGTTATTATCGTCATTGCATGAACGGTCATCATCCCAAACAACAAGGAAATTAGATCCATCCCATGCAATGCTAGGATTCGTTTGAAAGTATGGTGCGGTAGAGATGGGAAAACCTATGGGATCAATTACCGAACCATCTGGATTCACCCATCCTCCATAAATATCAGCATCTCTACCTGAACGGCTATCAGACCAGACAACAAAGAAGTTGGAGCCATCCGAGGCCGCACTAGGACCATATTGGGCGCCTGCTTCGGTAGATATGGGAATACCCAGAGGATCAAGAACAGAGCCATCCTGACTTATTCGTGTTCCATAAATGTCGGAGTTACCAGACCGAGAGTCCCCCCAGACAACAAGAAACTTCTCACTACTCCAAGATACCTTAGGGTTTCCCTGGAAATCTCTTTGTTCTGAGATGGGGATACTAAACCGATTAAGAACTTTACCAGATAAGTCTACAAGAGATCCATAGATGTTTGGACACCATGGAGAAAAACGACAAAAACGGGCGTGGTCTTGCCAGACAACAAGAAAGACTTGGTCTCCCCACACTACACTAGGAGTTCTTTGAAAATGTAGGGTATTAGAAATAATGATCCCCAAAGGATCAAGAATATCTCCATCTGGTGTCACCCGAGTTCCGAAAATATGAGAAGCAGAAGCCCCACCTATACGGGCATCTTTCCAGACAACGAGGAAATTTTCACCCCCCCAAGCTACATTGGGGCTCTTTTGAAAGTTTCGTGCATCTGAGATAAGAAACTGAGACAAATCAGATGCAACTCCTAAGATAAAGATGCCTGTTACAATCATGAAAGCAAAAAGAATTATGAAAGAAGGTAAATTTTTGCACATCCCTTAATTTCTCCTGTAAGATAGCTTTTTTTCAAACAGTCCGAGGATTCCTTCTACATGGGTTGGTACTACAGACAAGACTGATTTGAACAAGATTGACCTTGACACGTTGGCTCACTACATCCTGGGATTGAATCCGGACAACACTGCGTACACTCTTGCAATGGGCAACAGCCTTCACATATCTTGCGTGGAATACAGCCAGATGAGGGACATTCCGTACAACCAGGGGGAGGACAAAGACCTGAACACTGACTTGAAGGAGGAGGACAAAACGGTGACTCTGGACACTGTGATATAAGAGGACAAGTCAAACGGGAACAATCACCAAAACCAGGGCCAACTGTACATGGACCTCTTTGTCTAATTCCAAGACAAACAGCCGCACAGGTTTTCGACTCGAACAGTAAAGTAACTACTATCCAGGATGCATAGCATGCAGGATCACACTCACAGCCACACTTTTGGTAAGCCTGCACATGAATGGTATAAATCCAGGGTGCGAGGTTACACTTCACCCATTGTTTGTACGTATTGGGATCAAGATTTTCCTTTGCCCATTGTGCTGCTGCTTTATACGGATAATTTTTTGTCTGCTCTTGCAGGTACTCACGAACACAGCTATTTTCTGAATCATCTGGGGTGACACGGCAAGCACATGTCGCATTGGTGACGTAAGGATCAGGAAGCCAATCGCTCTCTTGCTGATAAAGATTGCAGAAGTTATGTGAAAGAGAACATTGTTGAGCCTCAGCTTTATCCTGCCAAACGAATAGCAAACAGAAAATTAACACACCACCACTTAAAAAGATATTCCGACTCATGTTTACCCTTCCTTACAAAAATTGGAGCCGAGATATACCTCGTTTACGAGAATTTCAGTTAGTCCATACCAACTGAGTTTAACCACCGCCTTATAACGGGCGCTGCGGATCAGCGGTGGGTGGCTGCGCGAGTTTACTCGCGTGGGCGCCTGTCCGCTGGATTCGCTTGTTTGAGGGCGCGAAGCGCCCGATAACATGCGGATTGCAATCCGCAGCGCCCGTTTGCGGGGCGCGAAGC
>JALTMC010000698.1 GCA_027005175.1 Myxococcales bacterium | reverse complement strand
TCCATCAATGGGTCATGAGGTTCCCGTGAGGTCATTGCGAATTTACGACAGTTCAAAAGAAAGGAGTCATTGCTGTTGGATGCTCAGGCTCAGGCTTGCTTCAGTGGTGAACACAAATCAAGTCTGTTGGCTCCGACTCCAGCCCAGGCTTCTGCCTTTCCCCAAACACCGATACCTGCGAGGGATGCGCTGCCTTTGACTCCAGCACTAGCACCGGCAAAACCGCCCACGCTTGCTGTTAAACCTGTTTTACTGAGTTCGGCTACTGCTTCACCTTGTGCACCAGCCCATGCCCATGCGTCGCCTTTGGCATTCGCACTCAAGCCCAAGGCGGTTCCTTCGACCATTGCGGAAGCATCAGCACGAGCACCGGCAAAGCCACCGGCTCCGATCTTGATACGGGGATTTTTACCCAAGATGATAGAAGCTTCTGCGTCGCCTTGTGCGCCAACGCGGACTTCTGTGTTGATAGAAGCTTTAATACCAACAGGTTGTCCGTACAATGTGGCCTTCGGTGTTTCGTATGCGCCAGTGTAGTTGGCACGAAACAAGTTCGCCTGCCCCTGCGCTCCGATACCCAGCGCAATCTCACCTTTGGTTAGATCGAGATTGGCGAAGTTGTAAACGCGTCCACGCGCTTCCAAGAACCGAGTGTCTCCTTTGGCTGTCAAACTCCCCCAATCACCGGATGTCTTTGCATCCAACTCGCCCACTTTGAGTAGGTTCACATCGCCTTCGGCCAGGGTGGCACCCTTGCCATAGCTATTCAAATCAAAAGAGCCAGGACCATACGATTGAGCAGAGTCTGCTTTACCATCTTTCTTGTTTTTATCCGCTTCCTTTTTGGTCGTGCCATACTTCTTGTTGTTCTCCCAACTGTTGTTGGGGTCTGTTTTGTTTTCACCAGCTTTGACATTCAACCCAGGAATCCAAGAGGGTAACTCAAAACCTTTTTGTTGCTCTGCAGGCTGTTGAGTTGGAGGTTGAGGAGCCGTGGGTTGTTGGGCACGAGGAGCAGCTCCTTGAAGCTGGGCTTGTCTCATTTGTTGTTGCATGGATTGCAACATCTGACGACCTTGGGGAGAACGCTGCGCCCGCTGCAACATGGATTGCAATGCCACTTCTTGCTGGGGGGTCCATGTCTTACCACCCAAGAGGTTATCGTTGCTACCTTGCTCAAACTGAGCGTCGGGTTGAGCCACCTCATGGTGACCATGAGCAGCCCCTGTGGTGTCTCCTTGGGCCATCTGTCGAAACTGAGTTGCCAAACTTGGTGGCAACATTCCCATACCAAATCGTCGAATCCCACCTGCGATTTGTTCAAGCTCTTCGTCTGTCAACTCTCCATCCAAAACCAAATCCTCTGTTTGGCTTTCCATCGACTCTTTTTTGTTGGTGTCACTCATTGTTCTTCATCCTCTTTTTCATCGTTGTTTGGTTTGACTGTCAACTTCTGACACCTTCATTCTCGGTGACTGGATCAAACGATTTCCTCTTTATTTTTTAGTGAGATAGGTCTCTGTTTGGTGTGTGAGGTAGGGCATGTTGCCGATGTGAGCTATATCATGTATACAGTCCTTTTCTCTCTCTACCGAGTGTCATGTGAGCCTTGTATATATCTGCTGAAACAGTATGTTGCTTGCAGTGCTTGATCGTCAAGCATCGTGAGGTCTCGGAGCCAGAAATAACTCTTGGGCTGCTTGCTCTCTCTCGGGTCCCACTCTTTCTTTTTTGTGTGATCTCGCACCTGATCATCTCCGATCACCCGAATGATCAGAAGCCCAAGGTGTGCTCGATCTCAAAGTTTGTTTGCTCAAAGGTAGAAGGTGTGTCGGACCACCCGAGTGATCAGAGGTAGAAGATGTGTCTGGTCTTACAGTTTGTGTGGGTGGAGATACAAGATGTGCTGAATCTCACTCACAGTTTGAGTGAACAAAGGTGGTGTTCTGATGGGAGTCTTTCTTGATGACTTTTGTGGAGAGAGAAGGATGGTCAGTTTATCTTGCATTTGCCGCAGGATGCGATATCAGTGCAGCTTGTTTTGGAGGCGATACAGCCATAAACTGCGGAGCATTTCTCCTTGCTTCCTTCACAAAGGGTGGTGCAGAGGTTGATAAGATTTTCGCGTGTTGCACCAGTGGCTGTTTTGTTACAATCAGCGGATTGAGTACAGACAGCTTTGCAGTTGATGCCACCACAGTTGAGGATGGAAAAGCCAAAGCCAAGTATAAGAATAAAAGCCATTACAAAAGAACGAAATCGAAAAAACATAAGAGTCTCCTGATTGAAAATGGTAGCTGCGGGCTGCCGTGTTTTAAGGGTGCTATCTATGTCAACATAAAGTTTGAATCATGGTGATGCCGAATAAGATTCCACGTGACTTTGCCATTGTCGTATCATAGATTTTCGGTTTAGACTACTCTTTTTCTTTTGTGTGACTTGGTATCGTTGTCGCGCTTTTCTCTCTTGTTGCTATTCTTTCATCACACCCTCTGAAATTGTAGAGGACTCGGTAAGGTTGGACTCTGTTCTTTCGGGATCTTCCGCATCAACGGATGTTTCTGCTTCTCTCGAATTGTTTGGGCTCTCACGATAGTAGTTGGGATTGCCGCAACCTTCGACAAAGGTAGAAGTTATAGCACACATCGAAAGGATAAGAACGACTGTACATATCCATTGCTTTTTCAATTGAACTCTCCTTATTTTGCTTGCATGTCAAATCGAGCCTCGACACTATATCACATAGGACCTCACACCTCACCTTGGAACAACGAGGCAGTTCTCGTAGTATAACTCATGAATAGCTTGCTTGATAGCTTGATAGCTTAAGAGAGAAAAGTAAGTTACAAAAGAAATCGATGTGTGCCCGTATTGTTTTTTTTTCGACGGCTTTTGTCAGTTGTCAATGCCAGAGTCCTTTGGTTTTGAGGGGAGCGATCCAGGGTGGGCGGACTGGGCAGTTTTGGGGGTTCTTGCGAAAGAGGAAGTCGGCGAGGTCATACTCTTTGCGGCGATCAAAACGCAAATCACCGATCAGGATATGATGTTTGGAGAGGAGCCAGTAAGGTGTTCGGATAAATTGAAGAGCTGCCTGTAACTGACAGTGGTTGGCTACTTTTTTGAGTTCTGCAAGGGGTCGTTGAAAGACGATGACTTTGCCAAGAAACCCTCCTACTTTCGGTTGTAG
>JALTMC010000697.1 GCA_027005175.1 Myxococcales bacterium | reverse complement strand
CAACCTTGTCATCCCGCTTGAGATACTCAGAAAATGAGACGGGAGCTGTTGAAAAATAGATGCTTTGTTCCAGTAATTTAACGGGATAAAGCTCTCTGCGTTTTTGGACTTCTTTTCGCTTGTGAGTGATGATGGTATCAAGGATCGTCATACGGTACTCCGAAGGTTAGTGACTGCTGATGGAGATGAGAGAGAGTAGAGCTTGTTTGGCTTTGCCAGAGTCGAGGGATTCGCGAGCTGCGGCAAAAGCGTCGGAGAAGCTCAAATGAGGGCGAGCGCAGTGGATGGCGAGACCTGCATTGGCGATCACAACACGGGTTTGAGCTTCTGTCCCTTGCCCTTCCAAGATACGCATAAAGATAGCAGCAGCAGAGGCGATATCATCTCCACCGTGAATCTCTTCCGCACGAACGGCTTGTAGCCCGAGGTCCGACGGTCGCAACAACTCTTCCCCCGCTCTTGAGACCATCTTAAAAGGGCCTGTGAGAGAGACTTCATCGTAGCCATCCAAAGTGTGTACGACTTTGTACTGAATCGTCTTTCTCTGGAGAAGATACCCGTAGAGCCTCGCAAGCTCCAGACTGAAGACACCGATCAACTGACTCTTTGGAGAGGCAGGATTAACCAAGGGTCCCAGCATATTGAAGAAGGTTCGAGTCCGAAGCTCTCGGCGAACAGGTGCGATATGCTTCATCGCAGGATGAAAGAGAGGTGCATGCAGATAACAGATCCCTGCCTCCTCAATCTGCCGCCGCAAGAGAGATTCATCGTTGGTAAACTGAACCCCCAAATGTTGAAGCACATTGGAGGAGCCACAGATCGATGAAACCCCGTTGTTTCCATGTTTTGTGACACGAACACCGCTGCCAGCCACGACAAAAGCCGACAGGGTGGAGATATTAAATGTATCTTTGCCATCACCACCTGTTCCACACAGGTCGATGGAATCGTAGGCAGAGAAGTCGAGAGTGCGGCACAGTTCCAGCATGGCATCGCGAAATCCTTCGAGTTCGTCAACTGTGATGCTTCTCATTCGAAACACCGCCAGGAATGCGGCCATTTGACTACCATTGTACTGTTGTGCAGCCATCTGCTTCAACACATGACACGCCTCCTCTCGCGATAGAGTGTGGTGTGAAAACAAATGTTCAAGAATCTCTCTCATGGATCAGCCAGCCTCTCCAAGTCGCAACCAGTTTTCAATCATTTTTTTGCCATCGGGAGTCATCACAGACTCTGGGTGAAATTGCACACCACGGACATCCAACGTGTTGTGAGAGATGCCCATAATCTGGCCACTCTCATCCTCGGCAGTCACGTGAAAGCAAGAGGGAAGTGAGGCTCTCTCCACCAACCAAGAGTGGTACCGCCCGACCTGCAAAGAGTCAGGCAAGCCAGCAAACAGAAGCTCATCTTTTGTGAGCACCCGTATGGAAGTTTCACGCCCGTGCATCACCTTCTTCATCTGTGACAAGGTACCACCGAAGGCCTCAGCAATGCCCTGGTGCCCCAGACAAACACCGAGGATACTAGCAGAGGGCGAGCAGGCTTTGATGATCGCAGGCATATGTCCAGCCTCAGAGGGCAACCCAGGTCCAGGAGAAAGTAGGATCTTACGATACTGTAGAGCCTCTTCGACAGAGAGTTTGTCATTGCGAATCACGTCAAAGTCAGAGGCTCCTATCTCGACGAGAAGGTGCACGAGGTTGTAGGTAAAGGAGTCGTAATTATCAAGAACCAGAATGGAGGACAATTTAGATCTCCTCTGCCATTTGCAAGGCTGCGTTGAGAGCACCCAGTTTGTTCTTAATTTCCTGAAGCTCCTTCTCCGGCTCAGAGTCGGCAACAATGCCACCTCCCGCTTGCAGGTGTAGTACATTGCCCTTACTCAAGAAAGAACGAATCACAATGGCATGATTGCATGTCCCATCAAAGCCCAGACAGCCAATGGCTCCACCATAAGCTCGGCGTCGCCCGCGCTCAAACTCATTGATGAGTTCGAGCGCGCGATACTTTGGAGCACCACTTAAGGTGCCCATAGGAAATGTATCACCAAGCAAGTGGACTGCCGTTGCACCTTCCCGTAGATGACCCACCACTCGGGAAGTCAGATGGATCACATGAGAGTAGAGCTGTACTTCTTTGTGTTCCTCCACCTCAACCCGATCACAGTGTTTGCTCAGATCATTGCGGGCCAGATCGACCAGCATCACATGCTCGGCATTTTCTTTTGGATCCTGACGAAGCCTCTCGATAGCGGCCTGGTCAACCTCATCATCACCGGTCCGACGATAGGTGCCAGCAATGGGAAACAAACGCGCCTCCCCCTGCTTGACGATCAGCTGAGCTTCTGGAGAAGAGCCTAGAATTTTAAAACTGCCAAAGTCAAAGTAAAAGAGGTAGGGAGAGGGATTGATCGAGCGCAACGCCCGGTACACATTAAACTCGTCCCCTTCAAAGGAAGTACTGAAACGCCGAGACGGAACCATCTGGAAAACATCACCGCGCTGGATATGCCACTGGCATCGACGAATCACGTCGGCGTATTCCTCGTCCGTAAAATTGGAGACAGGCTCAGCCGCTTGGGAGAACGAATAGACAGGAAAGTCTTTGTTCACAATGAGGTAGGACAATGCCTCCAGGTTCGCAAGAGCGTCATCCTGTGCGCTGTCATCACCCCACTGATTCTCCAACAATACCATCTCATTTTTGTGATGGTCGATGGCGACGATGTAGCGAAAGACAAAGTAGACAATATCGGGGATATCCCTCGACTCATCCGTGTCATCCTGGATCGCAATGTCTTCGAAGTAGCGGATACAATCATAGGAAACATAGCCAAACAAACCATTGTTAAGGTCTGCATAGGCAGATTCGATATCCATCGAAAATCGAGACACAAAAGATTGCAGTTGTACTGGTACGTCCGACCTATCTTCAATCGAAGTCACCTCTTCGCTTCCATCGGGAAACTGTTGGACGATGGACTCATTCTGCACACGAAAAGACGCGATAGGCTCACAGCAAATATAAGACAAACTCTTCTTGTTCGGTCGATAGTCTGTACTCTCCAACAAAAAACTATGGGGAAACTGGTCACGCAAACGAAGATAGATAGACACAGGTGTAACCGTATCCGCAAGTTGCTTTTTTGCACTGCACCGCAGTTGATATATTTGTTCCATATAACTTGTCTCAACT
>JALTMC010000696.1 GCA_027005175.1 Myxococcales bacterium | reverse complement strand
ATCAGAAGTTGTGGATTGTTAGAGCCGTCTTGTACAATGCTAACGACATAAAGGCTAGAATTGAAGTAAGCAGCTGCAACACCACCTTTTACTTTATAAGTTGATGGCAAACAAAAGTCTCGACTACCATAATTTGAAGGGCAGCTAACATTTGCCTTCGATGTAATATGTTTATGTTGGAAGACCAGTTCATAATTTTCTGTCTCTGGTAAGAAAGGATCCCCCCCACCATAGCAATCTGAACTAGGAAGAAAAACAAAAGCTTTAACATTGGTACCGATCTTGTTCCCGTCTCTATTCCAGTCAACTGCCCCCGTCGAAAAATCCACGTCAAAAGCAAAGATATTAGAAAGAAAGCTATAATCAGAGGGGATAACCCCCAGTGCAGATAAACCAGCAGCCTCATTCAAAGAAAATGGATTGATGGAGCCAAACTTTCCATTTGAAAAATCTTTGTGAGTACCAGATGTAGCATAATTCATAATACTAAGATGGTTAGGTTTGCAATTGAAGGATAAGGAGATATTGGGATCTCCACCGTGTTTAAGACCAAGGTTGTGCCCGAGTTCATGAAGAAAATTGCCCCAGCCCCTAAAAGAAAAGTTATCAAATACTACTCCTGCACCATTGACAGATCCCGATGGAACGGAGGTTCCATTGCGAAAGATACCAGTTCTCACATCCGCGAGAGTGGCAGAGCTTGCTTGTGGATCATAGTATTCACTTCCTCCCCAATCTCCATAGGAATACCTATTGTCATCCATTCCATTTACCTTTCCAAGAGCAGGAGAAAAACCACGAATATCTATATGCACCCGTAAGCCTGCCTGACCACTAGGGTTGTTTAGGTCTGATCCTGTGCCAAAGGAGAATGCTGTGAAAATGGTATTTAGATCATTGGTCGTAAGAGGAGCGAAGCCATATTCTTCATCGATCTCAACAAAAACATCTTTATGCTTTGAGTCTGCTCCGAAGCGAGACATCTCAATGGAAGAAGTGAATCCACTTTGTGGATCAGTCCATCTTCTCCCAAACACCTCCCAAGCATCGGGAATACCATCTCCATCAGTGTCTCTTGCATTGTATGTTGCAGAGCAACCTGTTCCCCCAAACCCACACAAAACATCTATACCTGTAAGACATGCACAAGTTCCAAGAGCAGCTTCCAGTTGATTACCAAGACCATCACAATCATGATCTTTTGGGTGAGTGCAGTATACTGGTGCAGTATAGGAGTAATCGCTATCCTCAATATCATTTCGATAGACTTTAATAATGTTGCTATTTTCCAAAGCAGGGTAACCATAAAGTCGCCCCAAAACAACAGCACCAGTACTATTGCTAGCAGAGTTTGTTTTTGTTGTGACTTTTGCTGAGTATTTGAGCCCTCCATCATCATCAAATCGGAGATCAGAATAAAAGTCACCAAACTTTGTTAGAATAAGAAGAGAGTCAGCACCGCCTTCCCCTTTAAGAGAATGACTCGCCGCTTGAAAGGACTCACTTGCATTGTATTCTGTAACCCACCAATGTCCCCCAAAAGAAATCTGTGAGGGATAGATGGCTTGTCCATTTTGCAATAAGTTACAAGTTCCACCTGAAGTCCCATTGTAGCTTCGCACAACAAGCCGATAAATCCCATAAGACGGGATGTTGCAATCACCCGTACTTTGACTCACAACAATCTTTGAACTGTAATCGCCAGGTGCCCTATCATCATTTTGACAAACCACATTTCCAGTAGATGCTTCGATAAGTAGCATATATGTGTCACTACCAGAAGATAAATTGGTTGTTTCAAAAGTTGTTTGGCTGGTCGAATATAAGACGACAAAAGCTGCCGTAACATAATCTTGTGCATTAATACCAAGGGAAAAAGAACAGATCCGATCCGTGCTTGAACAACTTGACTGTGCAGTCCCATACCCTGGCCAGCTCAACAGGGAAAGGGTGAATATGCAGAAACCAATGCTCCATCTCATGATCTCAAATCTCCTTGAATTCAGATTAGATGTGGCCACTTCAAAAAATTGTATTATTTCTATTTCAGCATCTTATATTTGAGTTGATATGCGCGTTTACGCTTTTCACTGTCTGATAGATTTTTCCATACCCCCTGCAACTTTAATTGTAGAGTGGTGAGATACAGCGTTCTGCGCTGTTCCTCTGCTGAAGATTGTTGAGCACGAACTGCAATCGTTTGAAAAGGAAAAGAACGAATTAGACTGCTGGGAATAGAGGAAACAAACTTGACGGATTTACGCGATTGAACCGTACTTCCCGTCTGTTTTAAATTGCCTGGACGTCCAGTGAAGACTTGCAACAGAGAAAGCTCTTTGCTGTGGACAACAAGTTCAATAGAGCCACCGACGATCGTTGGTACAACAAAAGAGCCGGTAAGGCTCTTTCCCGGCAAGAGAGAGAGCGAGCCAAATGCCCTTTTCAACTCTCTGGGACCAATTCTCTTCAACACTTGCTGCGTCTTTGCAAAACGTACTTCGATTCCAGCAAGCTGGACAACAAACGATGATAAAGTGGAAGAATATAATACCTGAACAGGAAGCCTACAAAACCCTGGATACAGCTTCCCTCCCTGGCTCAGTAATTTAAACGTCAATTGGCCGTTTGGAGTAGAGTGAGAGGTAGTAAGTGCAGATTTAATGGTAGAAAGTTTAGGTAGAGATGCTGGAACCTGAGTCTGTTTGGGAGGTTCTTGAACACAGCCAAAAAGAAAAGAAAAGAAAAGAGCGTGGTAGTAGACTTCATCAAAGCAACCTCATTTTTAAAGAGGAAGTGGGCTCAAAAATCGGAGAGAACGAAGCCCACAGAAAGATCTAGAGATTTTCTATATTAATGACTTTTACAAGACAAAGGACGACATCTAAATCGGAAGTATATCATCTTTTTATAAGACTGTCTACACTAAATTTGATAACTGAATAAGAGAGAGCCACCACCACCGGAGGTGGTGGCTTCTGACATAACCCCTGAAAGAGGATAAAAATATCTACCACCCATCCGGCCCCACTTATCGACTCTGTCGGACCCCTGATCGGGAAAAGGTTTTATACGACACCACCATACGAGGACCCACAACATGGCTCCGTGTCACAGGCACACTCGCAGTGTTCCTAGGGATTGGATGCTTGCTCTATCCTCTCCTCACAACGATACCTACGATGAAAAGAGGTCCAGGCCACACTGT
>JALTMC010000695.1:10487-12041 GCA_027005175.1 Myxococcales bacterium | reverse complement strand
CTTATGTTGTGGGTGTGGAAAGCCCCCTCCCGATCGCGGGTCCGGCAGAATCGACAGGACGAAGTCCGAGTGGGGTGGGGGACGTTGACCCAAAGGTTTTGGACCCTATTCGCGAAGTGAAGTTTCTAAAGGCCCGAGGGTCTTACCAACAACTCACTCGCAACCACTCGCAACGAACGACTCCATCTCCATTCGAACAAACACCACTGACGTCCCATCTGGGGTTGGAGCGAGCCCCTGTATTCTACGTTCGGAGCCGAACGAAAAGATACCATCGGTTGCGAAGGGAATCAATCGTTATCTTGCGGGTTTGAGGGGGAACCCTCAGGCGATTCCGTTTTCACGATACGTGGGTAAGAGCCCGTACGACGGCGTTGAGAGCCTGTTGTTGTGCGACGTTTCTTAGGGCCTGTACTGGGTTTTTGTGAGTCTGTGGTTGTCGTTGGCTTGCTTTGGGGGCCTGTCACAGCTCTTGGATCAAGCAGCGCAAGCAACTGGTTGTTGAGTGAGGAGACGTCAAGTCCGCGGTTGAGGACACCGTCAAGGCAAAGTGAGATCTTTCCATCCGTTTCAGAGACCACAACTACGATAGCATCCGTACTTTCTGTGAGACCAATAGCGGCTCGGTGCCGGGTTCCTAGATTTTTTGAGATAGACGGGTTTTGTGTGAGAGGTAAGAAGCAGCCCGCGCTGATGACTTTGTTGTTGTTGATCAGGACTGCACCGTCATGTAGCGGTGAGTAAGGCAAGAAGATGCTATACAACAACTCTTCAACGATCTCGGAGTTGAGTTGTGTGCCTTCTTGTATGTAATCGCGAACATTGGCTTCGCGCTCCAACACAATCAATGCACCGATCTTGCTGGTCGATAAGTTCCCGACCGCCTTTACGATTCGGTTGACACCTTCTTTGGCTTCCTCTGTCAATTGTTCTCTGGATACAATGTTGATACCCATCCGACTGAGGGCTCTTCGGATCTCGTCCTGGAAGAGGATAAGGACCACAAGCACAAAGGAGTTAAAGAACTGATCAAAGATCCATGTGATGGTTTGAAGTCCCATGATCTTAAAGATCGTGTAGAAAATCACAAGGAGCAGCAGACCAAAGAGGGTGCGTACTGCCTTGGTTCCGCGAAGTAGCAGCAATCCCCGGTAGATCAGTACATAAACCAGTACGATGTCAGCGATCGCGATCCAGGTTTTCTGGTTGAGCATCAACTGAGGCAGATGTTGCCAGTATGTAAGGAGCCACTCTTTCATCGCTATTGAAGGGCCTTGCAGAGTCTAAACGTTCTTCGCTTCTTCCGTGACACACTATAACTGCTTTTCCAGAATATGGCTATTTTCTTTCTGTGCATACAAGGAATCTAGCTCGGATGATTCATGTTGTGTTCGCTTCCTTTGTTGGCAGAGGAGGCCATTGAATGGCATCCATAATGTCGAGTAGGCGTTTTGTCTCTGCAACGTCGTGAACTCTTAGGATATGGGCTCCTTGGCTGGTTGCTGTTGCGGCAGCAGCCAGCGAACCCTCGAGCCTCTCGTGGGCAGGCTGTTG
>JALTMC010000695.1:10070-10477 GCA_027005175.1 Myxococcales bacterium | reverse complement strand
TTCCCAGGCCGTGAAGGACGGGTAACTCTCGTAGGATTCGATAGTTGTCTTGAAGTCTTTTTCCAAAGCCAATTCCTGGATCAATGGCGATCTTTTTCTGTGAGACTCCTGCTTGTGTGAGTCGGGCAATGCCTGCTTTGAGTTCGTCCAACAACTCATCCCATAGATAAAGATAGGATGGAGATTGTTGCATACTCGCAGGAGTATGACGACTATGCATCACGATCACATATACATTGCTTTCAGCGACGACTGTGGGAAGCTCGGGATCAAACCGCATGCAACTAATGTCGTTCACAATCTCTGCTCCAGCTGCGATCGCAGCTTTTGCGACACTGGCTTTGGTGGTGTCGATCGAGATGGGTACCTTGATCTGAGGTGCCAATCCTTCGATGACAGGTAGGACC
>JALTMC010000695.1:0-10060 GCA_027005175.1 Myxococcales bacterium | reverse complement strand
GGTAGGACCCGTGCACATTCCTGCTCTGCTGTGATTTGCTGCGCCCCCGGACGTGTAGACTCTCCACCAATGTCGATGATCTCAGCGCCGTCCTCGATCAACTGCAGGGCGTGGTTGATCGCTTGTTGGGGGTTGTGAAACTGGCCTCCATCGGAAAAGGAGTCGGGGGTTAGGTTGACAATCCCCATGAGCCTGGGGCGGCCTATATCAAACGACAAAGAGCCTTGTCTGAAATGCCATGGAACTGGTGACTGGGTCATATGTGTCAACCACTGGCGCAGAGCCTCTTTGGCGGAGTGTCTGGGCTCCAATCGCTCCACACATCGAAACAATCGGAGGATATGATATTCCAGTAACAGTGTTGGAGAGGATGCGTCCACGGTTTGTACAGGAGATGCGGTTAATCCATTGCATTCCCGCTCATAGAGATGTTGTAGGGTCGTGACTTCACTCTGCAATAAACCATCGATCTTGACCCACTCTCCTTCAATACCGCCATCGAAGGTAAGCTCCTCTGTCGCAAAATTTCGGCTGGGGGTTGGTTGGGAAGGAAGGCGAAACAAGCGGACAGAGGCGGAGCGGGGGCTCTTAAGAGGAATATGACGGACAGGGTTGTTGTGGAGGGGCATCAGTTTATCGCTAGGCTTCAGAGCCTCCCGATTCACCCTTGTCGAGGCTGAAGTGAGGGAGGGGCTCTTTGGTTGAATCGTCAGAGTCGGATGTCTCAGTAGACTCTGTCTCTTGTTCCTGCTCGGAAGCAGGAGCAGGGAGATCAGGTTTGGAATTGGCTGGCTTCTCTTCCGTTGCTTTGGGGGGAGGCAGCTCTTTTCCATCAATCAATAAATCAAGTTCTCCACTGCTGAGTACCTCACGTGAGGTGAGTTCATCAGCTATTTTGATGACAAGCTCTTTGTTGTCTGTCAGGATCTTCTTTGCAGACTCATAACCCTCGGTCACAATTCGGTGCACTTCTTCGTCGATCGCGACTGCGGTTGATTCCGAAAAGTCTCGATTTCGGGAGATCTCTCTACCCAAAAACACCTGCTCTTGTTGTTCGCCAAAGGTGAGAGGACCGATCTTATCACTCATTCCCCATTCACAGACCATCTTACGAGCATACGAAGTGGCTCGCTTAATGTCATCGGAGGCTCCTGAGCTTTGCTCTCCATAGATGAGTTCGTCAGCGGTGCGTCCACCCATCAAGGTGGCGATGCGTGCCTTCATATGCTTTTTGTAATAAACCCCTTTGGAGTCTTCGGCGGGGAGGATCATGGTCACGCCCAAGGCACGACCACGGGGAATGACTGTTACTTTGTGGACGGGGTCGGCGTCGGGGAGGATCTTGCCAACGAGGGCATGACCTACTTCGTGGACAGCGGTGCGTCGCTTTTCATCTTCATTCAAGATCATGGAGCGACGCTCTCGACCCATCACGACTTTGTCTTTTGACTCTTCAAAGTGTTCCATATGCAGACGGTCGTGATTTTCACGAGCGGCCATCAAAGCTGCCTCATTCACGAGGTTTTCTAAGTCGGCACCGGAGAAACCAGGTGTTCCTCTTGCAATCACCTCCAGATCCACATCATCACTCATCGGAGTGCGACGGGTATGGACCTGAAGGATCTTTTCACGGCCATGGAGGTCGGGGAGAGGTACAACCACCCGTCGGTCAAAGCGGCCGGGGCGAAGCAGTGCCGGGTCCAAAACATCGGGACGGTTGGTGGCTGCGACGAGGATGACTCCCTCGTTGGATTCAAATCCATCCATCTCCACCAAAAGCTGGTTCAAGGTTTGCTCGCGCTCATCATGTCCACCACCCAAGCCTGCACCACGGTGACGACCCACAGCATCGATCTCGTCAATAAAGACGATACAAGGTGCGTTCTTTTTTCCTTGCTCGAAGAGGTCGCGGACACGACTCGCACCCACACCCACGAACATCTCAACAAAGTCTGAACCAGAGATACTGAAGAAGGGAACACCCGCTTCACCTGCGACGGCTCGGCCGAGCAAGGTTTTTCCTGTACCGGGTTGACCCATCAAAAGAACACCCTTGGGGATACGGCCTCCCAAGCGAGTGAACTTCTTTGGATCTTTGAGGAACTGGACAATCTCTTCAAGCTCCTCTTTCGCCTCCTCTACTCCTGCAACGTCTGCAAATGTGACTTTGTTGTGGTGGTCATTCAATAGCTTGGCGCGGCTCTTTCCAAAGGACATCGCCTTACCACTACCGGCTTGAAGTTGCCGGAAGAACATGATTGTGATGGCTATGATGAAGATGAATGGGAGCCAGGAGATGATCAGTGTCTGCCAGAATGAGTTGACTTGAACACGTTTGTAGCTGACCTTTACCTTCTTTGACACCAAGAAATTATTAAACTTTTCGTTGGGTTTGATTCCAATGGTGCGGAACTTTGTCGTGTCTCGCAGGGTTCCTGTGTATACCTGCCCCCGAATGGTGACTTCCTTAACATCGCTGTTCTTTACTTTTTGGATAAAGTCCGTAAATGCAATGGGCTTTCCCGGATTTTTAGGGCTGAATAGCTGATAAATAAAGACGAACAGCAATATCAGTACAACCCAAAGGATGAGTGTTCTATGTGATTGTTTCAATCTCAAGCTCCTACGCGTGAAGTCTATCTCCAGCTACACATGATGCCCTTCAAAGACCGTCTGTATAGCGTTACAACGGAGAGTATAACCATTCTTTTCTGAGGGGCAAGAACAAGGCGTGTTTCAAACCCCCCTATATTATGATTGTGGAGTAAGCCAATTGTTTTGGTTCGGCTTAAGCATGACAGAGGCAACACCCTCACTCGTTCATAAAGAGGAGGTGACTCTTTTTCTTAGATGGGTTTCAATACAAATGCAAACTGAAATTTCACTCGGAGTCGAATCTTTCCCTTGGGCCAGGGATCTCCGGCTCTCAGTTTGACAGTCGTTTTTAATTGCACCGCAAGGGCAAATTTCAGGAGCGAGTCCTTGATGGAGCGGAGTCCGTCTTGCTCCCAGGTCGGCGCCGGAAGAGAACCGATGTCTTGTGCCGGAATACCCGAGAATACCGCAACTTTCACATACTTGTCTGCTGTCGGTATCGCACTGTCGTTGGGCAAGTTGGTGACACCCACTTCAATGGCTGGCAAGGAAATCGATATCGAATTCTGATTGGCTTCCACCGAGATATTGTTGATATAAATCGAATGTATTCGAGGCCCGAGTTCTTGAATTTGTTGCTCTTTTCGAAGGTCAAACTTATCGCGGTGGGTGAGCGTGATGCTGGCGGGAACGCCGGAGGGGATGAGCCCTCCTTGTGGCTTAATTCCTGCGCTGCGTAAGGCCGCATCCAGGTCGAGCTCAAATGGACCTCGCGAGTCTTTGTTTGGCAAATTGGCTGTGACTACGATAGGGATATCAATGGCACGTGAGCAGACAGCACCCATCAACAACATCGGTGATACTACGATTAAGGTCACAAGACTAAGAACAAATATCCGGCGCATGATCTGCGTTCTCCGTGATCGCGGATTGAAATATCAAAACATTATCAGGCATAAATCGAAAGTGCCATCCTTTGGAGGGAGGCTGAGCTTGAAGCGGGGGCAAGGGTCGCCAACCAATGACCCAACGGATTGTACCTTGTCGCTCCAAAAGTGGGATCTGATACCGAAACGACCTGGGGATCTTCGCATCGATCATCCATTTTTTCAAGGGTCTGTGATGCGTTTCAAAGTCTAACCGATCTCCTGGAGCACGATTGCGTAGGATCCAAGGGCTCTCCGCAAGATCCTGTTCCTCAAGAAATGCTTCCCAATACTGTGCCCCTGTTTTTCCCTTTCGAGAATCCTGGTCACCCGACCATCTCATCACCTCCAGAACACCACATGGACACAAAAATCGTCCGGATCCCTGAATAAGGATAGAAAAGAGCTCTGAGGTCTGAACTTTCTCGAAAGAGAGGTAGAGTTTGTTGTATTGGCGTGTGACTTGTAGGGGTTTGGGTAGTGGGATGGTTTGTTCTCCGTGCCTTTGTCGGGCGAGGTGCATCAGGGCATCAATGTGCTGGAGGGGGAGATCATGGCCGTTCGTTGTGACTCGAACCAGCCGCTGCATCGCACGTCTTTGAAGGGGTTGGGGGAGCCTCTCCCAAGCCTCCAAGTGCAAACACCAGCCTGTGTCTGTTTGTGTGGACATCGCCTCATCCCAGCAGTCATCCAGTTGTGAGTTCAGATACTCTTCATCCTGTCTTATTTGTGCGCTGAGGTGATTCAGGTGGTAGCGTAGACGAGGATTGTATGCCTCTTCCAGCATGGGGAGCAGCTCATGCCTGACTCGGTTGCGAGTGTATTGATAGGACGTGTTGCTGGGGTCCTCCAACCAGGTTAAGCCTTTTTCTTTTGCAACGGAGAGCAACTCCATGCGGTAGAAAGGAAGCAGTGGGTGGACCCAAGAACCTTGGCTGGGAGCGATCCCTCCCAAGCCTTGAGGACCGGTGCCACGAAGCAGACGCAAGAGCAATGTCTCCGCCTGGTCATCTGCATGATGTCCTGTGGCTATCCAATCCAGCTGCTCTTCCTGTAACAATTTCTCCAACGTCTCTCGCCGAGCAAGTCGCGCTGCTGCTTGCAACGAACCATCTTTGACCTCGATGTTGATAGGCCGAACAAAGCATCGACAGCCATACTGCTCTGCCAGTGCTGTCACCCAGCGAGCTTCATCGGGAGTTTGTTCTGGTCTCAGCCCATGGTCCACATAGGCCACCACCAACTCAGACAACTCCAGTTGCTCTCGCAGAGAGGCCAATCCTACGAAGAGCAGGACAGAATCGACTCCTCCTGAGACAGCGACTACAACACGAGAACCAGCGGGGAGTAGGGACTCGGCAGAGATTTCAGAGGCGAGTTTTTGGAGAAAGGTAGACCAAAGCACGGTCGTTGTGGATCTTATTTTTTGAAGGGTGTTACTTTGACTTGGAGTTTCAAGTTGACTTTCAGCTTGGCTTTTCCTGCGGGAATGGTGTCGCCAGCTTTTAAGGTCAATGTGGTTTTTACACCCACTTGAAAGGCCATTTTCAAAATGTGTTTGCTCATCGTAGCAGTGGATGCACCGCTCTTAATAAGGTCTTCCAACTCTCCCGTCTTACCTTTGGGAATGCCGCTGAGGTTGGCGACCTTGTCGAAGTTTTCAATCTTGGCATCTTTGGGACCCATCAGGATATCAAAGCCAGGCAGTGATGTTGTCAAGGTGTTGTTGATTGCTGAGACCAACATACTCTTGACATTCACTTCCGAGATATACTTACCTACCGATGTGATCGCTTTTTCTTGGCTGATGTCGATCAGCTGTGCAAAACTCACAGGGATCGAAATGGGTGGGGCACCCGCAGGGATCTTACCGTCGGTGCTTTTGATACCTTTTTTATCCAAAGCTGGCTTTACGTACTTATCAACATCAACATCAAACTCGACGCTCTTCTCAATGTTGACTGGAATGGCTACCTTATTGAAGCAGGAAGCGGCCATAAAGCCCGGCGCACATAATGTCACACTCAATAACAACACTGTTTTCCAACGTTTCCAAGAATCATTCATCCAACAACTCCTTCTCATACGAAAGCTTTCAACCCTACGACCCTACCGAGATCCTTTCTTGATAGGGGATGCGCGGTTTTGGGAAAAGATTGAGTCTGTTCACTTATCTCTTCTAACTCTTATACGATAGAGCACCAAAAAATGCACATTTTTCGATGAAAGAACTCGAACTTCTGAATCTCGCATCGTCACCTTCGTTAACATGAGGTGGAGCTGGGTCTCATGAAAGTCAAGGGCTTTCCAAAGTTGGGTTTCATGAAAGTCAAGGGTTTTCGAAAAGAAAAGCCAGAATGTCCTCGGCAAGTGCTTGCGATATCCCCGGTACTTTCGCTAGCTCTGCCACTTTTGCGTGTCGGATCTTTCCCACACTCCCAAATCGCTTTAACAAAGCCTTCTTCCGGCTTGGACCCACATGCGGGATATCATCAAGGACGGAATGTAGTTTGGAGCGACTCCGAACTTTTTGATGAAACTCTAACGCTGTGTTGTGTGCCTGATCGCGAATTCGACTCAGTAACAATAACTCGCGATACTTTGGATTGACAACCACTGCATTTTTCTGATCGGGCAACACGATCCTATCGGAAAAGGTTGTGTCATCCGGGTCGTTGCTTCTTTTCTTGGCGATACCGATTGTGGGGATCCCTTCCAGCCCCAAGTCCTGAAGCACCTGGAGAGCGATCTGAAGTTGCCCTTTGCCTCCATCCACAACCAGCAGATCGGGTAACTCCCCGCTTTGGACACTTCGTTTGAAACGACGTGTCAAGATCTCTTCCATCGCACCAAAATCATCACCTGGGGTTACATCTTTGATGTGATAACGCCTGTAAGCAGAGCGATTGGGGTAGCCTCCTTCAAACACAACCACCGCCGACACGGCATGGCGACCTTGCAAGTGAGAGTTGTCAATGCATTCGATTCGCTGTGGAAATCGTTCCAGTCGAAGTCTCTTTTGCAACCTTTCCAGCAAATCTCGTGATGCTTCTTCAGTCTTTTGCTTTTCGAGGAAGCTCTGCTCTGCATTGGAGGTCGCCACCTCAACAAGCTGCTTCCCTCGTCCCCGTTGAGGGACATTTATCGTGACTTGTCGTCCCGCTCTCTCGGTGAGTAACTCCGCAAGATCGCCTTGTCCTTCAATCTCCATCGGAAGCGAAATAATATGTGGAAGCTCTATCCCTTCCCTTAAATAATAGGCCGATAGAAAGTTTTCGAGCACTTGGTGGTCATCGAACTCTTGCTCCGAAAAGGAAAAGGAGCGTCCTCCCGAAAGCTGTCCCTGGCGTACGATGAGGAGCTGAATCTCCACCAACAATCCCTCTCGAAAACAACCAAAGATATCCCGGTCTCGTTGGTCCTGACTCTTCCACTGCTCGCTATCCTCGCGCATCTTTTTTATCGCTGCGATTTGATCTCTGTATTGGGCTGCTTCTTCAAACTTTCTTGCTTCGGCAACGTTCCACATTCTCGCTTGAAGCTCCTCCTCCAACTCCAGATGCTTCCCCTCCAAGAACATCGTTACCGCTTCCACATGTTCTTCATAAGCCTCTGTCGATACATCCAAAACACAGGGGGCATCACAACGTTTGATCTGGTACTCCAGACAAGGGCGGGCGCGGTTGTTGAACTCGCGATCCAAACAAGTGCGCAATCGAAACCATCGATCGATCACCGAGAGCGACTGCCTCACCGCGTATCCCGATAAATAGGGCCCAAACAACTTCTCTTTTTGGTTCTTGCGTGGCTTGCGGGCGTTTCGTCGAACAACCTCCAACCGCGGGTATCGATGCTCCTGGTCAAACCGAAGATACAGATAACGTTGCTGCTCTTTCAGGAGGATGTTAAAGCGAGGTTGTTGCTCATGAATCAGCGTCGCCTCCAACAACAGAGCTTCTTTCTCTGTTCCTGTGAGCATGACCTCGATGCTTTCGAGGAGATCGGGTAGTTGTCGTACAAAAGGACGTGGATCACCGCTCTCCTGAAAGTACTGCCTGACCCTTCGACGCAAGTGCTTCGCCTTGCCGATATAAAGGACCTCTCCTTCTTTTCCCTTCATAATATAAACACCGGCTGAGTCAGGGAGCGTACTCAGCCTCTTCTGCCAATCAAACATGGGTGGGATTGTTCCGATCTCTGAACTCCGGGTTCCAGGCTCTCCATTGTTTCGGGGCAGTTCTCATCCACTTGGCCATCGCAGTCATCAGAAAAAAACTCGTATGTTGTGGGCGTGGAAACCCCCTCCCGATCGTGGGTCCGGTAGTATCTACAGGACGAAGTCCGGATGGGATGGGGGGCGTTGACCGTCTTGTTGGTTGTTGCACGTTTCTTGGGCAGGTTTGACCTCGCCTTTGCTCTTCTCCCACACTCCTGCGACACAGGTTTGTTTGCCAGATCTACAACTACCTGTCTCTTTGGTGGTTGAGTCGCCTGTATAACATGGTCGGGTTGCTCCCTTCTTGCAAGGGATATCTTTGCAAATTTATTCCTCTTCTCTCCTCTCAACCATCTTTGATCTCCTTGAGACGTATCACATCATCGCTGGGTCCAACAACATCGTGGGCAGAGTTTGACAAGTTCTGTCGTATCGTGTGTTATGAAAGTTGCTCTATGCTTGTCACTGCTTGTTGAGGGATGGTTTTATGCGACGTTTGAGTTTTAGCCTTTCTTTTGTGCTGGTAGGGTGCGCTCTTGTCTTTTTCCAATGCTCTCCCGAACCTCCTGGTTCTCAGGACGCTGGCGTTGCGGAGAAAGGTGGTGAGGCCGACAAGTCTGGCACCACAGAGAAGGCCGGTTGTGCCAGTAACAGCGACTGCAAGACCGACGAATTTTGTGACGGTGACAAGTGTGTTCCCGACAAATGCAAACCCGGTACAAAGATCTGTGACAAGACATTTGAGTCCGTCTTAACATGCAATGAGGCGGGCTCCTTGTGGGATAGTCCAGAACGTTGTGCGTCTGGAGAGATGTGTGAGAGTGGAAAGTGTGTCGCTCAACTCTGCTCTCCTGGCGAGAAAAAGTGCGACCAAGGCGGTATCTCGGCTTGTAACAAAACAGGCACCGCCTTTGAGAAACCTGTGCCTTGTAAGTCCGATGAGTACTGTGAAAAGGGCGGTTGCCTCAAGCAAAAATGCAAGCCCGGTGTCAAAACTTGTGAGGGTTCGACATCCAAAACGTGCAACAAAGCAGGATCTGCGTTTGAGTTGAAGCCCTGTGCTGCAAAACAGTATTGTTCTAAGGGGGATTGCAAAGACTGGGTCTGCAATCCAGGTGACAAATCTTGTGATGGAAATACAGCCAGAACCTGCAACAAAAGGGGGGCAGGCTACGATCAGTTGCCTTGTTCTTCGCAAGAGACGTGTGACAAGGGGACATGCAAACCTCAGGTCTGCAAGCCAAAGGAGAAGCGCTGCTCTGATAACACCACCACAGAGGTGTGTGATAGCAAGGGCCTAGGCTGGACCAAAGCGCCCTGTGCTAGCGGTGAATACTGTGATAAAGGGACTTGTACCACGCAAAAATGTACACCGGGAAAGAGAGAGTGTGTCAACGCGACACAAACCCGAACCTGCAAAGTGACGGGCTCGGCCTGGGACGTTAAACCTTGTGGAGCTGGAGAGGGCTGTGATGCAGGTTCTTGTAAGAAGCAGATCTGTACTCCCGGCACCAAGAGATGTACAGCCAATGAGACGGCTGAAGCGTGCACAGCCAATGGCTTAAGTTGGACGAAAACCCCCTGCAAATCAGGAGAATACTGTGAACTGGGTGGATGCAAAACGCAGAAGTGTACACCCAACAAGAGAGAGTGTGCGAATAACTCACAGTCCCGGACCTGCAAGGCCAATGGCTCGGATTGGGTGGTGACATCATGTCGGGCCGGTGAGAGCTGCGACAACGCGGTTTGTAAAAAGCAGGTTTGCACTCCCAATGCAAAGCGTTGTGCTGGTAGTTTTGCGGCTGAGATCTGTGACGCCAAGGGTCTTAAGTGGACAAAGGCTGCTTGCAGTAGCAGCGAATATTGTGAGCAAGGTCTGTGCAAACAGCAGGTCTGTTCTCCAAAGAAACAAGAGTGTGTCAACACCACACAGTCTCGGAGTTGCAAAGCAGATGGCTCCGCTTGGGTGCCAAAAAATTGTGGCTCTGGGGAGATCTGCGACAGTGGAGTCTGTAAGAAACAGATCTGCAAACCCAATGCGGTGTCTTGCGCCAACGGCACAACGGTACAAACCTGTGATGGAAAGGGTCTCTCTTTTGCTTCGAAAGTCTGCTCTTCGGGCCAGTATTGCTACCAGGGGAAGTGCTTCTCAGGGACTTGCAAGGTGGGGGTTGAGCGATGTACCGGTACAAACTTTGAGGCTTGTCAACAGACGGGCTCGGGTGGGGCCTGGGTAAAAATTCGAACCTGTACCCAAGGCTGTGGTGTTTCGGGGGACAAAGCTTATTGCAAGTGTACGCCTGGGGCAGAGCAGTGTAACAAC
>JALTMC010000694.1:3965-12071 GCA_027005175.1 Myxococcales bacterium | reverse complement strand
GTACTTTTCTCTGCGGAGAAAAGAGAGGAGACTTCATCACGAGGTGGGCTCTGACTTCCCGGAGCCAACGAGGATAGCCTCGGAACCGCAAGAGCTGCTTCTTCAATAGCCTGTTCCAACGGGAAATCAGAGGCGTTCATCTCTGCCGAAGCAGAGATCTCAAAAAGAAGTTCCTCCCGAGAAGGTAAGCTCGGAGTAATACCGATATCCTGAGACTTGGAGAACGCAACAGACTGTACATAGGTTGGCAGAGCGATAGTCGTCAGCATCGCATCATTTCCGGAGTGGATACTTAAGATATTTTTTGCAGCCAGATGAGACCAGGGAGCTTGTGTGGATTCAGCACAATGTTGCCAAAGAGACTCCGCCGTTTCCAGATCTTGAAGCAAAAATGCAACACCAGCCAAATGAAACAAGACCAACTCTTTTGGCTCAACCTCTTCTCGCACCGCGAGCATTTCATCCCAAGCCAGTTGAAGGTCACCCGCTTCACCAAGCAACACAGCGTTGGCGATACGTGCCTCTGGAAAAGAAGGAGCAAGGGAGAGAGCACCCTGAAGTTGACGCCTACAATCAAAAGTAAGTTCGTCCTGAAGCGGTCGCCCCGCTTCATACATCAGAACAGCCTCAACCGAAAGTTCTCCATCCATCATCCGCCGCGCCAGACGACGGTCTTCATCCAGCAATGAACTCTTTACACCCATCGAAAGAACTTCGTCCAGCATGTCAACGGCCTCCTCAGCCCAATCGTCCGAGATCAACGAAAGGTACCGAGCATGGAGATCCTTCTCTAACAGGGCTTGCACTTGAGGAAGCAGAGAGGAAGCCTCCTCAGAAGCAGATGCCCTCTGCCAGACCTCGCGAAGATACGAAGTGGAGCGGCTAAGTTCACCCATTTCACTATAGGCTCGCCCCATCAACCAATGAATCTCAAGGTGCTTGTCATTGATCTCCATCGCACGTTGCAAAGGCTCAATCGCTCCAGAAGGATCACGAGCCACAAGCCGATCAAGAGCGGGCTCCATTCGCGACAACTCAGGAGACTCGATCAACTTGATCTCGATCTCCTCATGAAGAGCACCAATCCATGGACTATCACTCAAATTCATCGCACGAAAAAATGCTTCTCGTGCACGAACCAAACGCCAGGCCGCCATCGAAGCCAGACCCAACTCCACCCAGGCGTTCACCCAGTAAGGATTGGCATTCACCGCGCGATTCAAATAACGCATCGCGACCTCAGGCTCGCCTTTCTCAAGATAGGCAACCCCAACATCCCGTTGCAACGGTGCCAACGACATCATCTTTCTCGCCCAAGGAAGCAATGACGCAAGGCGAATCTCCGGATCTTCGATTTGAGCCGCACTGTGCAGGGCTTCTGCAACATTCAGATTCTCTTTTAAAAGCAAAGCATCCCGTTGTGCATACAAATGAGCAACCAACATCGGGGAAACACGAGGCTCTGCATCCCGCAACTGACGAAGTCCGTGATTCGCCTCCTCGATCTCATACGCAAGAAGAGCAGACTCCACCCATTGAATGGCCAATGCACCACACTTTGTATAGTTCGCAGCCAGCTTCCGAATTCCCTCAAGCCGCTCGGGAAGCTGAGCAGGCAAACGCAACCACTCCAAGTATCCCTCTACTTTTAAGTGCCCTACCTGCATCGTCAAAGCGATCAACAATAACTCATGCCAACGGTCTTGCTGTACCCGAGGAAGTGAGTCAAAAAATTCAATCACTTTGTGTGACTTTCCTTGCAAAAGCCAAACTTCCATCAAACCTTTTAATGCACTTATATTGTGAGGCTGCTCTTTCAAAACACGGCCAAACGCTGCTTCCGCAGAACTCCCTTTCCCCCGAAGTAATAAAGCCCGACCATGCTCCAACCATTGAACGGTATCGCGGCGTCTTCCGAACATCATCATTCTCCATGTCATATCTTCGTCACAGGCCATACTCGGTAACCCAAAGCCCCCCAAAAGAAGGAACTCCTTTGACCCACACAGGACTTCATCACTCACCACTGCCCCAACATCATGCCAGGATGGAAAAGAATGAATCAAAAGGTGAAAGAATACACAGGCAAACATGCCACATCCTTCGACTTACACCTCAAACTTAAGCTATACTGTTTTTCATTTCGACACAACTTTTCAAAACATTCACCCCTTTGTTCACTGACCAAAACAACAAACAACCCCTCACAGGAGTTCAACATGGACAACACACCTTCCGATCCAAACATGGACAACACACCTTCCGATCCAACACTTCGCCCTCCCCTAGGCTTACCTCACGGGTCAATTCGAGCGCTCCTTGCACTCACGATCTTTGGCTCTTTGATGACCGCACTCATCCTCAACCACAAACTCCCCGAATCAACCTTCTGGTATCTCTGGATGGTCAACTATGCCGTTCTCGGATATTACTTTGCCAGCCGTCAACGCCATAGATCCCCCTCCCCCCACACACAAAAACCACAACCTCTTCATCTGCCACGAGGCACCGTGCGCTGGCTCATCATCCTCTCCTTCCTCGGAACCTGCGGGTTCTTCGCCTACAAATGGATCAATGGAGCCGACTCCTCCATCTGGGATGATCGCGCCTTCTTTCCCATGCTCTCTCTCGCCGGCTTCTTCGTAGGACGCCTCCTCAACGCCTTCTTTCAAAGCAGACCAAACAACACATCCAAAGTATTCCAACACCTCAGAGAGGCAAAAGCCATCCTCGTCCTCCTTGCCAGCCTCATTATCATCATCACCATCCCCTTCCAGGTCGAAATCCCTGTCCAAAAAGAACTTCAACGCACTGCCTTTCTCTTCATATTCTTCTACTTCGGCAGCAGATCCTAAAAATTCAACACTCCTTCGAACTCCCATCCCGATAAAGCAACACTCCTTCGAACTCCCATCCCGATAAAGCAACACTCCTTCCAATAGAGCAACGACCCACTCAACTTTCAAAAAAGAGATATACTGTATTTAGTTTACATAATATGAGACCTGTTGATTAAAGCATGACACCTGTTAGTTCAAATAAAACTTGACGCAGCGGAGAAAGTTAGTTAACATAACAAACGTTCGACAAAAGACCTATACAGTTCAGCATCTTAAATTTTTGAGGAGAAGACGATGGGAGCATTTCGTTACGCAAGCACGTTGATCTTTCTTCCGTTGACAGCATCGACAATCTATGTAGGGGGTTGGTGGGCATTTAATGTGCCTATTTTTGCATTTGTGATTGTCCCGTTGGTAGAGCTATTTACAAAAGGCTCGCCCGACAACATGACAGAAGAAGAGACGCAAAGTGCTCTCGACAATAAGATTTACGATGGCATTGTGTATGTAGTCATGCCTTTGCAATACCTAGTATTGTTTTATTACCTTTGGAGTGTATCAACAGGTCAGATGGATACATTGGGTTTAATAGGTGCGACTCTGAGCATGGGGATCGCTTGCGGAACCTATGGGATCAATGTAGCGCATGAGTTGGGTCATCGAAAGAATGGGTATGAGCAATGGATGGCAAAGGGGCTTTTGTTGAGCACACTGTATATGCACTTTTTTATCGAACACAATCGGGGTCACCACAAACGTGTGGGGACTCCGGATGATCCAGCAACAGCAAGATATGGGGAAACTCTATATGCGTTCTGGCTTCGTTCCGTTGTGTTTGGCTACCTCTCTGCTTGGAAGATAGAAAATCACAGGCTCTCTCGCAAAGGCAAGTCATGGTTCAGTTGGCGCAATGAGATGTTGCAATACCATGTGCTCGAAATCGCAGCGCTGGTCGGGGTATATTTGTTCTTGGGTGGAGCCGCTTTGTTGGCATGGATGCTCGTAGCAAGCATGGGAATCTTATTGTTGGAGACGATCAATTATCTTGAGCATTATGGTTTGACTCGACAACGCAAGGACACGGGACGATATGAGAGAGTCTTGCCGATTCATTCGTGGAACTCCAACCGCTCCATTGGTCGTGCGCTATTGTTTGAGCTAACACGACATTCAGACCACCATGCACACGCCAACAGGAAATACCAGGTGTTGCGTCATTTTGATGAGAGTCCTCAACTCCCCACAGGCTACCCTGGTATGATGATACTCGCAACGATCCCGCCACTTTGGTTTTATGTGATGCATCGCCAGATCGCCAACTACCAAGCCCGTATGGAACGACCCGCAGAAGCCGAGGTTTCACCATCCCTAAAAGTCGCTCTCAACTAAAAACACACAAGTAGAAGAAACAGAAAAGAATATATGCCAAAGATAGTGGATCACGATAAAAAACGAGTAGAGTTGTTAGCCGGATGTTTTGATCTCTGGGCACAACGTGGCTATAGTGCCATAACCATGAGGGAGCTAGGCAAGGAACTCAAAGTCTCCACAGGAACGCTGTATCACTATTTTCGAAACAAAGAAGAGCTTTTTGTGCAGATGGTTCGCTGGCTGGGAGAGCGCGATATAACAGCCGCAACTGCCCTTGTCTCTCAAGGAGAGACGTTACAGGAGAAGCTAGGTATCCTCTTCCAATTTGTTGAAGATGAGACAGACCACTTCCAAAAGCTGCTTTTGATTTCGATAGACTACTATAGACATAAGCCCGATCCAACGAACAATGTTCTGTCTCAAGTGATCCAAAGTTACCGCAACACGTTGTTGACGGAGCTTGGAATTCCATCCAAAGGTATTTCGACTGTGATTTTAAGTACTCTGTTTGGCATGTTATTGCAGGAGATGATGGACCCTGAAAATGTCCATACAACGGACCACAAAGAGTTACTCCAGCAGCTCGCTCCCTTACTCTCCCCCCTTCCTTAATACTCCAAACCAAGCAAGCGTACCAAAGTCAACAAGCAAAGAATGGAAAGAGCGTCTTGTCTAAACCCATTTGTGTGTGTCATCGTTCCAATCAATTCCATGTAGGGAATGGTAGGCTCACAAAAAACGAGGGATAAGGATGAACAGACACCGCTTTTGGACCATATTATCGGTATCGACGGGCTTACTTTGTACAGGGTTGTTGCTGAGGTGGGGGTTGGCCCAAACCCCAAGCCCAACCGGCTCCAAGAGATCTCCAGGTAGGCAAGAAGCCACACCATCGCTTGACCCATTTGCAGGACTGCCTCCCATGCGTGCACACGGAGATGAAGTCCGATTCCGATTTCGACCGGGTCCCAAGCCTCCTACCACTGTGGGTAAGCGCACTGCGATTGCATTTCCCCCCCCCGCACAACCCAAGAGACCGAAAGTCAGACCAAGGCAACCCAAGGTAGGAAGCTTGCGAGTGGTTCGGGTGTCTCCCAAAGGCAAGATGCGTGGTGTGCAAAACATCAAAGTAACATTCAGCCAACCGATGGTCCCATTGAGTGGTCTCAAAGAAGTCCGTGCATCCAAGGTCCCTCTCATCATCAAACCGACATTAACAGGACGATTCCGATGGCTCGGTACAAAAACCATTGTCTTTGAACCCAAGGGGAGAATCCCTTACTCCACCAAAGTCCGAGTTGTGATCCCCAAAGGAACAAGATCGGTGCTGGGGGGGATGTTGCGAAAGGAATTCACCTTTTCTTTTGAAACTCCAAGGTTACGTTGGATCCGACGACTTCCTTATGACGCGGTGAATAGCACTCCATGGCTCGCATTTGAACTCAACCAAAAGATAAACCTGGGATCCTTACAGAGTCATTTGCGATTGCACAGCAACTCGGGCAACATCGCGGTACGAGTGCTCTCCCCCAAGATTTGGAAAAAAGACAAGAAGATCATGTCGCGTATTTCGAATTGGAAACATCATCGTACGGTGGTGATACGTGCGATACGCCCCCTACCTCTGGCGACCAGGTATGTCTTGAGCATCTTGCGAGGAACCAAAAGTGCGGAAGGTCCTTTGCGAAGTGATCTAACGATACGTCATCGATTCAGAACATACAGTCCCCTTCGATTCCGTTCCAAACGCTGTACCAATTACTACTGGTATGCCTATTTGTTTAAATTCTGCCGTCCCAAAACGTCGATTTATATTTGGTTCAACAACAATCTCAAACACAATCAACCACTCAACAAACTGGTTGTGGTCAGGCCCAAACGCAAAGGTACAATCGTTCGACGAACATGGAGAGGCATCAGAATCAGCAATCCGGATGGATTTCGTGCAGGAAGATCCATCTGGGTTGCCGTAAGTAAAGACCTCACAGATCAGTACAAGCAACGGTTGGGTAAAGACCTTCGGATCAAGATAGCCATCGGCGACCATCGCCCCTACCTTCGGATGCCACAACAAGGTATTGCCACCCTGGAATATGGAGAGTCAGACATCGCGCCTATCCGTATGCGTAATATATTCAAAATACGGATACGAATGATACCGATCAATCAAAGAAATCTACACAAAGCTTTAACACTTGTTCAACGAGTAAAGAGCTCTAAGTTTCGAAGGAAAGACCCTGTCCGTTACTATGGATTAAAGCCAGAGATCGATCAAAGAAGACAGACTCAGGCCAAACGAAATAAGAAGTGGAGATACAAGCTCTCTTTAAAGAAGATATTGGCGGGAAAACCAGGTTGGGTTCTTGTTGTGTTGAGCAGCAATGATCTAAAGGCACAGTCAAGATATATGGTGCCACATCGGGCCGGTATCATCCGCGTAACCAACCTCGGACTCACCGCCCGGTATGGTCCCGGTCAGATCGTCTCCATGTTGACATCCTTCCACAAAGGGGAGCCTGTCCAAGGGGCCTCCATGTCTTTACTTGGAGCTTCTCGAAAAAGCGCAAAGCTTTGGACTGGCAAAAGCTCAGTCAAAGGGGTCTCTGTCGCTCCAGGACGCAATAAGTTATCCAGCGGAGGTCCCTATTACCTGATCGCATCTTTCAAAGGCGACAAGACCTTTCTCAAAATTAATGCGGGTGGGCGTGGAGCCTCAGGCTATCTCACTAGCTATGGAAGAAAGGCTAGAAAATCGAGAAAGCACCAACCACAGTACTATGTATTCACAGACCGTAGCCCGCACAAGCCCGGTGAAACCGTACACATTCGAGGGATATTAAGGTATCGCACGAATACGCCGAAAGGTGGCCTCATCCAAGGGAACTCCATTCAAGGGGAGTTACAATATACGATCCGCTCTCCACGATACAAAATCGTAAAACGTGGAACCCTCAAGGTACAACCCGGCGGAACCTTTGGATTATCCTACAAGCTACCCAAGGATACAGATCTCGGTAGCTATCGATTGTATGCATGGCTCAAAAGAAAGCCAAGACTCTATCGAATTTATCATACGTTTAAGGTCCTGGCATACCGCACACCTGAATACAAAGTGTCGGTCCGAACCAAGCGACAAGCTCCTTTTTATTTCAAAGAGAGCCTACGTATGACAATCGAAGGACGATACACATTTGGTGCTCCGATGAAAGGAGCCAAAGTACACTGGCTACTTCGACGATACCAAGGGGATTTCCGTCCCCCTCATCAACCCGCCGGGATGACCTTTGGAGTTCCCCGATACAGCTCTTATGGTTGGGGCTACGGAGGGTTCCGCCGAAGATACGGACACTATTATCACAGGATATATCGAAACTCTACGCTGCTCAAACGTGGAAACTCTAAGCTCGACAACAAGGGACAGCTAGAGGTGAAGGTCACCCTCAAGCCGGGGGAATTCAAAGGTCCTGGTCGGTTTGTATTCGAAGCGAGAGTAATGGACAAAAACAGACAAGCCATCTCCAACCGCAAAACGATCATCGCCCACCCTTCCGCACTATATCTGGGGATGAAACCAAACAAGCCCATGGTGCGTGCAGGTACAAAGATCACCGTAAGTGTCATTGCTGTAGACCCGAAAGGCAAGCGTCAAAAAGGCATCGCCGTTTTGGTAGAGGCAATTCGTCACACCAACAAACGCACCACAGTGAAAAGTAGCTCAGGATGGAGTTTTCGATACCAATCTATCGAGAAAGTGGTTTCCACTTGCCAATTCAAATCCAAAGAAACGATGGTGCGATGCAAACTACTACTTCCCAAGGCGGGCACTTACTTTTTGCGTGCCCGCGCCAAAGACAGCAAAGGCAGAAGCGCTGAAACTCGCAAGCGAGTGTATGCG
>JALTMC010000694.1:1305-3955 GCA_027005175.1 Myxococcales bacterium | reverse complement strand
CGCCATCCAAAAAACCAGGCCAAGTGGATTTAATCACAGAACGCCAACTGTACAAACCTGGAGAGAACGTCCGCTTGCTGATCAACTCACCTTTTCGCAAGTCCTATGGACTCCTGACGATCGAACGCAATGGGATTGCCGAACACTCGATCATCCGATTAAAAGGCTCATCTCAATCTATCACTATCCCTGTGCGCTCAGAATATCTACCAAACTTTTATGTATCTGTGGCCTTAGTTCGCGGGCGAATACCTCTGTCCTTGCTTGGAATCAAAGCAACCAAAGGAGCATCCGACTTGGGTAGACCTGCTGTCGCCACAGGGCGCAAACAGGTTAAAGTAGCGCTTACAGAAAAACAGATCCGGGTACATATCACGCCCTCTGCCAAAAAGATTCGTCCTGGTAGTAAGCTACAGATAAAACTCAAAGCGACAGACTATCGTGGAAAGAATGTCCCCGCCGTATTTACGGTGGCCCTTGTTGACGAGGGAGTCCTGTCCTTGCTGGGTTTCAAGACCCCCAATCCTTTGCAACGACTCTACCTCAAGAGGCCATTCTGGACCGTAATGCGGTCACAACACACATCTCTGATCGCTCAAAACCCGAAGGGGAAGAGACCCAAAAGAGCAACACAACACAGGAACAACTTGAGACAGAGAGGCTCCCCTCGCAAGGAAATGCCTCCCTCTCCAGTGCCCACAGGAGGCCGAACCCGATCAGATCGTTTCATAGCTCAGAATGAAAATGTTACAGGTGCCCGAAGGATTGTGATTTCATTTGGGATTTCCCGTTCAAAAAGAAAGTTCAAAAAAGCGGAAGCCAAGGCATTTGCTGGAGACCAGTCTGCTGCAGTAGCGACAAGAAGTCGAAGTCGCGGGCCTTCGATGAAAATACGAACAAGATTGGCTGCCACTGCATTTTATAGAGGGATAGTAAAAACAGACAAAAACGGAGAGGCGCAGCTATCGATAAAGATGCCCGAGAACCTGACCACCTTCCGAATCATGGTAGTGGCTGTTGACCTCGAAAAGCACGACAGATTTGGGAACGGAGAAGCCCAAGTCGTAGTCAGAAAGTCATTGTTGTTGCGCCCTGCTCTTCCGCGCTTTGCCAATCTGGGGGATCGCTTTGATGCCTCTGTTGTTTTAAACAATGAAACAGGCAAAGATGGAATGGCAACCATCTTGGTACGAGGTGTGAATATCAACATTAAAAAGGTCAGCAAGAAGAATATCTTTATCCCTGCTGGACAAGCAAGAGAGGTCCGATTCCCTGTAACGGTCACAGAATCAGGTACTGCACGATTTCAATTTGCAGCTATATTAAATGGAAAAACGGACGCTGTCGAAAAAACCATTCCAGTGCTTGTCCCTGCCACAGCTGAGGCCTTTGCAACGTATGGAACAACAACATCATCTGTCTTGCAAATCATCAAACCACCGAAGAAAGTGTTGCCACAGTTTGGAGGGTTAAAGATATCCCTGTCTTCTACGGCTCTCAACGGACTGGAAGACGCAGTAAAATACCTTGTCACCTACCCCTTCGAATGCAACGAGCAAACAGCAAGTCGCATGATGCCGATCCTCGCACTGAAAAAGATCCTTCCGGCCTTTAAAATTGGCAAAGTATCTGATACAAAAAAGATGAAAACACTCGCTATCGATGCAATCCACAAATTAATGCGAACCCAGCGCAGCGATGGAGGATGGGGCTACTGGGGTGGATCACGACGTTCTTATATGTGGATCAGTAGCTATGTTCTATATGCCTTACTTCAAGCCCAAAAAGCTGGATATCATGTTGAAAAAAACACTCTAAAACAGGGTCTGCATTTTTTGCGATACCGAGTAAGGTACCCCCTATACTGGGAGAAGAAGGACTATACGAGTCAGGCATTTGGTCAATGGGTTTTATCGTCACAAAAGAAACAACAAAGTTCACAAACCAATCGACTCTACCGGTTGCGAAAGAAGCTACCTTTGTTTGCCAAAGCCTGGCTTATGGCGACCATTCACCGTCAAAACCCAAGAGATCGAAGGGTCAAAAGGCTTCTGCGCCTGCTCAAAAACAATGTCACGGAAACAGCAGACAGAGCGCACTTTGTAGAAGCAACGACCGAAAGTTTAAGAATGCTGATGCACTCCAGTGACCGCAGCGATGCCATCATTTTACAAGCCTTCCTTGATGTTCGCCCCAAAGACTCTTTAATTCCGAAGCTCGCTCGTGGCTTGATGCGCTCACGAATTCGTGGACGCTGGAGCACCACCCAATCCAATGCTTTTGCAATGATTGCGATGGATCAGTACTACCGGATTTATGAAAAAGTTATCCCCAATTACTCTGTTCAACATTGGCTGGGAAAAGGGTATCTCGGTGGTACAACCATGAAGGGCCGGTCTATGACCGTAAAAGACCAAAATATCCCCATGAGATTTTTACTGAAACAGGGGACCAAGCCCCTCCTTCTCGCCAAGAGAGGCAAGGGTCGCCTCTATTACAGAATTGGACTTCGTTACGCCCCCTCAAACTTCCGACTCAAAGCAACATCCGAAGGCTTTACGATTCACAGGACCTATGAACCCGTCGGGGGCAAAGAAACGGTACTGAAACGTAACAACGGAAGTTGGCAGTTTCGAGCAGGCTCTTACGT
>JALTMC010000694.1:0-1295 GCA_027005175.1 Myxococcales bacterium | reverse complement strand
CGTGTGGTTCTCACCATCACAGTACAAGCCCGACGATTTTTTGCAGCCGTGGTAGACCCACTTCCCGCAGGATTGGAAGCGGTCAACCTCAGTTTCAAAACAACAGCCAGCTCCCACCTTCGAACCAAGAATCGCAGACGTGTCTACAGCTCTCGAAGCTATCGCTCTTTGTATGCATTTAACCACAAAGAAAAACGAGACTCCATGGTTATCTTGTTTGCAAACAGACTACCGGCTGGTGTTTATGAGTACTCCTACCTGGCGCGTGCCACAACGATTGGCAAGTTTATCGTTCCACCCGCCCGAGCAGAAGAGATGTACAGCCCCGAAACATTGGGAAGAAGCAGTAGCTTGTTCGTGGAAGTCTTACCACCCAAAGATCAAAAGTAGCACAAGTCTTACCCACAAACCGCCTAAAAACTTCTCACGCAGGCTCGGAGTGCCATCCAAAGCTCAAAAGTAGCACAAGTCTTATCCACAGACCGTCTGAAAGCTTCTCACGCGGGCTCGGAGTGCCACCAAAAAGCCAAAGCGACAGCCATCACTCCAAGAAGAGAGCCAGAGAGGGCAGAGAGAGTGGGCAACCAGACAAAAGAGAGATAGGCTTGTGCTGCGATGGCTCCCAGCATTGTGAGCAAGGTGATACAATAAAACCAACGCCACAAAGAAGGGATGGGCCGAGGCGAAAAGAAAGAGACAACACTCACAAGAAAGGGGCCAAGAATGGTGAGATGGAGACCGGCAATCGCCAGAAAATGGTTATTGGAAACCAGTTGAATCCCCATCGCAACCATCCCCAACGTCCAGAGAAGCCAAAGAAGTTGCAAGTCGAGAGGGATACCGCGTTGTTTGATCATGGCAAACTGCACCCATAAGGCCATTCCCACAAGGCCAACACCAAGGACAGGGTGAGGAAGAATTCCAACAAAGAGAGCACCGGAGATGCCGCAAACCAACCAAAACAACGTCCATGGAGGAGAGAGTCTTTGATGTTCCAAGATGGTGGGTAAAGCAACTAAAAACAACAATAAGCTAAGAAATGTTTGGACCAAGTGAAGTGCGAATGTTGGATTGCGGCGAGTCATGATGGCAATCGGTGGGACACAAAAACTCGCGAGCAAGATCCCGATAGGAGCGGCAGACAGCCAGCTCGCCTTCTGCCACAACAGCTTTCGCTGTTTCCAAGCAGAAACCAGCCACACGCTTCCAACAAGAGTAGAGCCGATGATAGACTCCAGAGTATAACCTGCTCGAATAAAGCCTATCGTACTCAACACAATCCCAAGTACGTAAAT
>JALTMC010000693.1 GCA_027005175.1 Myxococcales bacterium | reverse complement strand
ACGGAGCGAGGAGCATCGTGAGTCGCAAGAGCGGCTTCAAAGAATGCTGCAACCTCACGATCACCTGTTAAAACATCAGCTTCCTCACGAGTCAGACCCAACTCCTTTTGGTAACGTTCAAAGCGAGCCATTAGCTCTGGATTGTCAGAGCGTAGTTTCTCACGGATCTCGGCTCGTGATTTTTTCTGTGGTCGCTCTTTGGACTTCTTCGAGGGAGAGGAAGAAGCAACTTCAGCCTTGGCTTCTTTTGGCTTTGCCTCCTGCTTCTTAGACCATGAGTCACGCAAAGCTACCGTTCGATTGAATACCAAGTGCTCGGGAGAGGAGTCAACAATATCACTGCAGTAATAGCCCAATCGTTCAAACTGATAGCGGCTACCCGCAGGATCATTGATGACACTGGGCTCAAGCACTGCTGACTTGTTAATATGCAGAGAGTCGGGATTGAGATGCTCTAGGAAGTTATCGGTGCTGTCGGGAGCAGCGTGAGAGAACAGTCGGTCGTAGACACGAACTTCCACAGGCACACCGTGCTCAGCCGAGACCCAGTGAATCGCCCCTTTGACCTTTCTGCCTTCAGGAGCTTTGCCTTTGGTCTCTGGATCATAAGTACAACGAAGCTCAACAATCTCATCGACGTCATTTTTTATGACATCCGTACATTTCACAACATAAGCATGTCGCAGTCGAACCTCACCACCGGGAACAAGGCGACGAAAACCTTTGGAAGGCTCCTCCATAAAGTCATCTCGCTCGATATAGATCTCCCGAGAGAACGGTACAGATCGAGACCCCTCTTTTGGGATGTCATGCGGATAGTACGATGCATCCAAATCTTCGACTTCACCTTCAGGAAAATTCTCTATCACAACCTTTAAGGGGTCTAAAACACACATCACTCGTGGGACTCGAAAATTGAGATCATTGCGAACACTGTATTCTAACATCTCGTATTCGACCACACTGTTGGCTTTTGCCACACCAACAAGTTCTGCAAAGTCTCGCAAAGATTCTGGCGTATAACCTCGACGCCGCATCCCCGCAACCGTTGGCATTCGTGGGTCATCCCATCCCATGACATGCTTCTCCGTCACAAGTTGTAGCAACTTGCGCTTGCTCATCACAAAATAAGAGATACTGAGACGAGCAAACTCTGTTTGCTCAGGAGGAGGGGTGATCGCAAGCTCAACGTTGGCCAGAAGCCAGTCGTAGATCTCACGGTTATTTTCAAACTCCAACGTACAAAGAGAGTGTGTGATACCTTCGATCGCATCCGACAAACAGTGTGCAAAATCATACATGGGATAGATACACCACTCGGTCCCACGACGATAATGGGAGTGGCCTTTCCGAATCCGATACAACAGAGGATCTCGCATCTTCATGTTGGGAGAGGCCAGATCGATCTTTGCCCGCAGAACATGCTCCCCATCCTCGTACTCTCCGTCCTTCATCGCCTTAAACAACGTGAGGTTTTCTTCGATGGTGCGCCCTCTATAGGGACTCGGCCTACCATGCTCCTTGACAGAGCCACGGTACTCTCGAATCTCCTCTTCATTCAAACTGTCCACATACGCCAAATCTTTCTCGATCAGCTCCACAGCAAAATCATACAACCGCTCAAAATAATCAGAGGTATAGAAGAGTTTGTCATGCCAATCAAAACCCAACCATTTGATATCATGCTTGATCGATTCGACATATTCAACGTCTTCACTGGCAGGATTCGTGTCATCAAAACGCAAGTGACAAACACCGCCATAATGCTCTGCAAGACCAAAACTCAATGCGATAGCCTTGGTATGACCGATATGCAAATACCCGTTGGGCTCCGGCGGAAATCGAGTCACAACACGACCATCGTACTTTCCAGTCTTCAGATCCTCATCGATCATCGCGCGAATAAAATTGGAACGTGGTGCCTCATCACTTGAGGTAACCTCACGCTTTTTATTGTCAGACATCTTATTTTGACCCTTCTTTTTCATCTTCCTCAAAAAAAGTTGAGGAAATTTACCACTCTTACGCAACAAGAGCAACCAGAAAACAACCAACACCAAAACAAAGAAACCCCTTGCACGACCCATACTCCCCAAACCAAATCCCTCTCCACAAGCCGCCACTAGAAACAACGAAACAGACCACGACCAAGTTTGTTTTCTTTATGAAAATCGAGGAAACTATTGACAAACCTACCAGGAATTCGGTAAGTTGTATCCTTTGAGGACATGCTGGTACCACAAAACCTATGCAGCACTTCATGTTGGTATCCATAGGCAAGTTTAACTTTGCAGCCTATTCTCAAGAATGTAGCAACTGACTTTGTTGAAAGGGGACAAGGACGCCCTGAGACGGAAAAACCTTGCGTTCCAACAAGGAACCCTACGAAAGGAGCACTCCATGAATCGCCTTAAAAAGAAGTCCCTGATCAGTATTCTGTCAACTTGCCTCTTTGCTTTTGTCCTCGCCCCCCAACCAGGCCAGGCAGAGCAAACTGTCGCACAATCGTACAAGAGCAAAGTCCTAGAGTTGAGTAAGAAGATCGCTCTGCTGGACAAGGCTTCACAACAACTCCGCAAAGCCTATTCAAAAACAGTCAAAACATACCAACACAAACACAAAGCACTGTCGAAGGCGATTTATACCATTGCCAAGAATCACAAAGCCAAAAGAACCTGGGCCAACATCAAGAAAGTCAAGCAGCTCGCCAAAGAACTCAAGATATCTGGCGAAAGGTTTGAACTCAAAGCCAAAGCTCAGCTCCGAAAGCTCTTTCATATCGAACGCAATCGTACACAATGGCTCCACCGACGCGCAGACCTCACCGTCGCTTGGTCCATCGTTTTCTTGAGCCGACGTATTCAAAAATATGAAAAAGAACTCAAACGCGTTGAAGATGCTGTCATCGCTACCCAAATCGGTCACTTGCGACTCCAGCGTGACAAGCTCATGAGAAAACGTATCAACATCGAAGATATTTTCAAAAGAAATATGAACCTCCTCGGTCAACGCGAAGCATCTGCCCTCAAGCACTTCTCCCCTGACCAGCCCGAATAACTGCTCTCAAGCACTTCTCCCCTGACCAGCCCGAATAACTGCTCTCAAGCACTTCTCCCCTGACCAGCCCGAATAACAATCCCAAACCCAACCCAGCACTGCCTTCCCCCCTTCCGACCAGAGAAGTAACTGTCCCTTGACATCCTTTGGTGTGTAGGTTTGCA
>JALTMC010000692.1:8827-12087 GCA_027005175.1 Myxococcales bacterium | reverse complement strand
CGGAGACGCCGAAGGCCTCGCTATCGACGCCGGAGACGCCGAAGGTCTCGCTATCGACGCCGGAGACGCCGAAGGTCTCGCTATCGACGCCGGAGACGCCGAAGGTCTCGCTATCGACAGCACGTAAGAAAGCGGCAACATAAGCAGAAGAGGAGACGTTCCCGTCCCACGATACGTAGGAGGCGGGTACAGCCCAAAACGTCTCTTAAAAATTCTCGAATTCGTCACAAAACAGTCACCTCTGTGAGAAAGCCTTCTCTGAGAAAAAAAAGCTCCATAAATTAGGTACGTACATGCGCTTTCCCCTCAGAACAACTAGAAAAAAAGCACGGACTTGGATGTCTTGGAGTTTGTGGTTCTGTTTTCTGCTTACTTTGTTTTCCTCTGATATATCTGTGCTTTGGGCACATCCCAACCTCCAGGAGTGGGAGAAAAGTGTTGGACAAGTGACTTGCCGTTCAGGGAGAAAAGGATCAAGAGGGACAGGCTTTTTAGTCGATAACAAAGGACATATTGCTACCAACCATCATGTTATTGCATTGTGTCTTCCATTCTCAATAGGCAAATCTCTGAATGTTTCTTTTTCAAGCAGCGAGTCATCTTCCGCCACCATTGTAAAATACGATGCTCGCAAAGACCTTGCCATATTGAAGATCAGCCCACCTTCTCGCCCTATTCTTCGTTTGTTTGGGACATTTCAAATGGCAAAAGGAGAGCGACTGTGGTCCATTGGCTTTCCAGGTGCAGCCAACCTCGCTATTGGTCATCGAAGCCTTAATCCTACGGTTACAACAGGTACTGTCAGTCGGCTCTCTCGTGATCGAAGAAATCGTCGGGTGATTCAGACAGATACACCGATCAATCCCGGTAATAGCGGTGGTCCATTGCTCGATGGATGTGGCCGAGTGGTTGGCATTTCGACCTTTGGTGCGAGAAGGGCAGAAGGTATCAAGTTTGCTGTCAGTACCGTTGAACTCCTTCCCATGTTACATTCATTACAGATACACTCAACTGTTGTCAATTCCCCTTGTCGCCCTAAGCCCAACCTTCAAGGCGGCTCCCAGGCCATACTTTGGTTCTTAACGTTGGGCTGCCTTGTGCTTTTAATTCTACTGATTTTTCGCAAACGTGAAATGATAGTGGAGCGTCTTACAAGAGTTCAATATAAACCGCGCAGAACTTTTGAAGTTCCAAAGCAACAACACTTGGAGCAACACAAAGATGAGTGGATTTTGCTCGGCCTGACAGGTGAATACACAGGAAGCTCAATACCACTCAGGCGAGAGACATTGACTTTTGGCAGAGATGCTTCAGTGTGTCACTTGGTTTTTCCAGCCCATGATACAGACATTTCAAAGAGACATGCAGAACTTAAAGTAGATGAGTCTCACTTGGTTTGGGTTCGCGATTGTTGGTCCTCCCAAGGTACATACTTGAACGGGCGAAAGATGACTTCTGGACAGTGGACTCCCTGGCCCAAAGGACAAGAACTATGGCTTGGCAAGCAGCACACAAGCTTTCGTCTCGATTCGAAGGCTCGCTCATGAAAAGCCAGCAACTCTGTATGTGGTGTATGCGGGCACCCTGTCAATGTGGGAGACATGCAAAAAAATCCGATATCCCTTCAAAGCCCAGAGAACTCCGCTCTGGCACACTTTTGGGTCGAAACTATCTACTGGGACGTACCCTTGGAAGAGGTGGCTTTGGAATTACATACCTAGCATTGGATACAGCCCTAGATATGCGAGTAGCCATTAAAGAATTTTTTCCGATGGGACTTGTTGAGCGAGGGCACGACCAACAAACAATTATCCCCCTACCTGGCGGGCAAGATGCCTTTAAACAAGGAGTTATTTCTTTCCTCCACGAAGCTAAAAGCCTAGCAAAGTTTCACGCTCACCCACGCATTGTGTCTGTTGTTTGCTTTTTTCAGGAGAATGAGACCGGATATCTTGTCATGCGCTATTTGGAAGGGCATACCCTTGATGAGATGCGCATCATCAATGGAGGTAAGCTCTCTGTAGAAGAGGTATTACCGCTGATTGATTCTCTCACAGAAGGTGTGGCGGCAGTACATCAGTTGAATTTGATCCATCGAGATATAAAACCACAAAATATCTTTGTGACCCAAGAAGGTGAAGTAAAACTTATGGACTTTGGAGCAGCTCGCTCACTCGACAGTCAAATATCGAGAAGAGTATGGACCCCAGGTTTTGCTGGCATAGAGCAATATCCAACATCACATACCGGATTTCAGACACAGATAGATGTACGACAAGGCCCATGGACAGATATTTATGGGGTTGGTGCCACCCTATATTTCCTATTAACGGGTGAAGTTCCTTTATCAATCGATGAACGAATCATACGCAGTATCGAACCATTGACGCCAAGCCAATTGTGTGGCTCAGCAATTACTTCTTCACTTTCAGATGCTATCATGAAAGCAATAGCGCTCCACCCAGAAGAAAGATATTCTTCCATTGATGAACTCCGTGAAGCATTAGGTTTACCAGTTCTGTCTCTGTCTAACTCTGGCATACGCCAAGTACCTTCACTATCTTATCAATCTTCCTTCAAGCCAAAGAAAGCTTCATGGATAACAAGAGTTCGGCAGTGGCTTTACCGCTTCTTCGTGCGCCGCTCATCATCACAAGCTGCTTTACCTAGCCCTGCCATGGTTCAGCATGATCTGAGCCAGATCAGAGAAAAACCTCACGATTCGAATGTGAAAGAGCCTCCCCAATCAAAAGAGCAAGAAAAGAAGAAGTCTTATTTTACACTTGTTGGTCTATCCGGCCCATTTGAAGGAAGCACTATACCTATTGATCAAATGGGATTAATCATGGGAAGAGACCCTAAGACCTGTAGCTTGATCTTTGAACCTGAAGTGGATGCAGTCTCCCGTGTACATGCAGAGTTTGAAATATCCCCAGATGGACAATGCTTGATGATACGAGACTTGGGTTCCAGCTACGGAACATGGATAGGAGATAAGAAAACTATCCCCCAAAAATGGATGGAAGCTCGTGATGGTGACGTTTTACAAATAGGCTCTCACCAAGTATTATTTCGAGTGGTTCAGTTCCGATGAGACTTCCAGAAGGAGATAAGTAAGTGTCGATTCAAGATTACTGTCTGCATTGTGGCTTGGTACGAAGACGTTCTGCTGGCTGTTCTGAGTGTGGGCCTGGAGCGCAAGGTTTGCCAGTAGAAGAGCATCCAAGCTTTTTACCGCCCCGCACGATTTTAGACGGTCG
>JALTMC010000692.1:0-8817 GCA_027005175.1 Myxococcales bacterium | reverse complement strand
GTCGTTATATGGTGGGTCGTGTTCTTGGCCATGGTGGCTTTGGTATTACATACTTGGGAGTTGATGCCAATCTTGATTTACGCGTAGCCATCAAAGAGTTCATGCCTCGCGAGCTAGCATCTCGCAAAGCAGAAACACACGCTGTTATTCCTTATACCAACGCCAGAAATGTATTCCACACAGGCATAGAGAAGTTCTTAGACGAAGGCCGAGCGTTGGCACGTTTTCAAAACCATCCCAATATTGTTTCCGTGAATAGCTTCTTCCGGGAAAATGGTACTGGTTACTTGGTCATGGAGTATATGGAAGGCCAAAGTTTGGAAGAAATTCGTGTGGCTCATCATGGAGTTTTACCTGAAGCCACTGTTCTTCCCTGGATCTTGCAAACTCTAGAAGGTTTACGAGCCATTCACCAAGTGCAAATGTTGCATAGAGATATAAAGCCGCAAAATATCTACCTTACTAGCGAAGGACAGATCAAAGTACTTGACTTTGGCTCTGCACGTTATGCTTCAGGTGGAGCCCAACCACTCACACAGATGTGGACGGCTGGCTTTGCGCCCCCAGAACAATGCGGTGGAGGCGAAGGAGAGCAAGGACCATGGACTGATATATACGGAGTGGGGGCAACCTTATATATTCTTTTAACAGGGCAGCTTCCTGCGGATGCGATCTTACGGCTACGAGGAGATGACACAATGTTGTCTCCTCAAGAAATTTTGGGGTCTCACGTATCTCCTCATGTCTCACATGCTGTGATGAAATCCTTGGCCATTACGCCACATGAACGGTTCGCAACCGCAGAACACTTTTTGGCAGCCCTTCAACAACAGCCTATGGCGAATGTATTACCTTCTCATCAAATACCATTGGTCTCTGATAGCCCACCCTCACCCTACTCTTCACAAAGTAGCGACTCTCTGCATTCTTGGTCGATGCCTGCTATCTCGAAAGAGGACATCGCCCAAAAAGACCCATATGCTTCAAGTGAAGTAGATGTAGAGTACATCCCCCCACAATACAGAAGTTTTTGGAGTTGGCCCCTCACAGCTTTGATTCTTATTGTGGGTAGTATTGTAGGGATTGGTGCAGTGTCTGGCTGGTTCTCAGCGTCGAAAAAGCAGGTAAATCCAAACAAATGGGAAAGCAGAGCAACAACACAAACACCACAACCGCGACCACAATCACCACAACCGCAACCACAATCACCACAACCGCAGGCTGTTGTTCCCATAGTCAAAGTATATCGCAGCATTCGACAAGCACATCTGTTCTTTCGTCAAAGAAACTATAATAAAGCGGCAGCCATTTATCATCGACTCCGCTATGAAGTTCCTCTTCCCGTACCCATGTGGAAACTTTTGGCATGGCAAAGCAAATCCCGGGCCCGCTCCAACCAAGTACAAAAGGCTGAGTCTCTTTTGAAGCAAGCTGAGTCGGCTTATATTACATGGAAAAAAGGCTTGAGGGCGACCGGAGTAGGACTTCGCTCCTTCTTGCGGTGGAACGCCCACAAGGTGATGGGAGAAGCCCGTTGGTATGTGGCACTAGCAACTTCAGGAAAGACCCAGGCTTATCATTGGGGGCAGATCTGGTCGGACTGGACACTAAGTTCCTATGCAGGGCGGGCTGAATCCCGATGGTGGAAATTTGTGTCACAGCATCTTCACCATATTCCGCTACCTCGTGCACAGCTTTTTCGAGCCGCCGAACGTTATTGTTCTTTGGCTTATCGTCATTGTCGTCGTAGCTTGCGATTGTATCAGTACCTTGCACAGAAAGCGAGCAAAAGCCATTACCGCTGTCTCGCCAAGCTTGAGGTCGCTTGGGTCTATACCAAGCTCAAACAATGGACCAAGGCCATTCAACAAGCAAAACAAGTTCTGTCTACATGCTCTTCTCGCAGAAATTGGCGGAGTCGATGGCACTATCGCACAAAGCGTGCTCGTGCCCGACGCTATCTAGCAATATCCTCTTACTACCGATATGGCCTCTCCGCTTTTGGTAAAGCCTTGCTTGGCTTTACCAAACGAGATCGAAAAGAAATTGTAAGAACTTTAAATCATCTAGCTTTTGCCTTAAACGAGCAAGGAAAAACTAGGTTAGCAATACGTATGTTTCGTCGTTCTTCAAAGATTGCGAAACGCCGAAGCAGACAGATCTCTGCGCTTTGGCATATGGGATTTACGCAGTATACTGCAAAAAAGTATCAAGCGGCTTATAACACTTTTATAGCGATTCAAAAGAAACTTAGAACGCGTGACTATAAAGGCTACATCGCCACAGGATATTGGGCTGCTCAGGCAGGAGAGCACTCAGGAGATCAAAGTAATGCCCGGCGTCTCTACCAAGAAATTTGCAAGAATTACCCTCTCAACTTTTTTGGAATGCAAGCTTGTAAAAAACTAGGCCGAACTTTACCGCAGCCTCCATCCATGTCACCCCAAAGCTGGACACCAGTTGGCCAAAATAAAGAACGCTATGCTGCTCTAAAACAAGCACAAGAGTCTTTGGGAATGGCACTGGAATTAACACGCCAGCTCTCTCAAGTAAAAAATCCCGCAGTTGGCTTAATCAATGAGGCTGCGACAGCCTACAATCGTTTGGCCCGATGGCAAACAAGCTTCTACATCATCAAGTCTTACCGAATGTCTGACCTTTATAAGAACCGGGTGTCACGCAAGATCTGGAGGGCTGCTTTCCCTCGACCGCAAGAGTTATGGCCTACCATACAACGTACAGCCCATGCTCATAACCTCCAGGCCGCTCTTCTCGAAGCACTCATTCGAAGAGAAGGCGACTTTTATCCCAAGTTTCGACTCTTCCACCGTGTTGGTCTCACCGGAACCAACCCCCAATGGAGCACTACTGTCACCACGGATATCAACAAGAACCTCCAAACAGGTGCAGCACGACTCCAAAAACTCAAACGAGAATTCTCTGCTCTAGGGGCAGTTTTGACTGCATACCGTGGCCACGAAACAGTATTGCGACAAGCATTGCGTACTTATCCTAAAGTTCCCGTATATGTACTCGGAAAAGTCTTGAGTGCTGTGGGTGACCCTGTCGACTATGCTTATGCGCATACCTCCGGTGCATACTGGTATTATCAAGTATATCGATGGCTATATTAGACTCACAACGTAATAAATCATCCTTCATGCCAGAGAGCTTTTTGACTGATAGCTGTGCCAAATAAAGAGTTTGCTTCCAACTCTGATATAGGCTCCCTACACTTCCTCAACCACAACGATATTGCGTTCTGGGCTGCACTGCATTCGCAGTGTTCCGGCGTAAAGGCTCCCCTGCTTGTTTTGAAATCCCGCCAAGGGGCCGGACTGTCCGCGCTGCAATAGCTCCATCACCTCCTGCCGTTGAAGCGTTCGACCTTCTAAGACATAAGGAATGACTGTCATGCAGCCCTCTTTCCAACGATTGCAACCCCAGGCCTGACGTCCCCAAATAATCTGCCCTTGCTGACACACAGGACACGCCCCCAAAGGTGTACGTTGAGGAGACGCTGAGGCTTGTAAGGTCTGCTGCCTTGAAGCTTGCTCTCTTCCCATGGATGAAGCTTGCTCTCTTCCCATGGATGAAGCTTGCTCTCTTCCCATGGATGAAGCTTGCTCTCTTCCCATGGATGAAGCTTGCTCTCTTCCCATGGATGAAGCTTGTTCTCTTCCTGTGGAGCGAGACGGTGTACTTTTGCGACGTGAGGTTTGTGTTGTTTTTGTTTTGTTTGTGCTCTTCGTCGCTCGGGTCTGGCGTTTGTTTTTTGTGGTTGTGTTGGACCGGCTGGAAGAACTTGTAGGGCGAGTGCGAGCACGTCCTCTCTTGCCTCGCGAGGAGCCTCCACGGCTTGTTGCGGTTTCGGCCAAGTTATCAACATTTCCCAGAGATGCCTGCTTGAGAGTTTGAATCAGCTCAAAGACATAAGCACGCACATTGCGGTAGAACTCCTCTGCTTCTTCTTCCCCACGGGCGATGCGAGACAATTGAGCCTCCCACTGTCCCGTCAACTCGGCAGATTTAAGATTATCCACAGGGATCAACTCTATCAGTTGCATCCCTTTGGGAGTGGGGTACAATGTTTTCTTACGTCGCTCCATATAATTGCGAGAGAGCAGCGTCTCAATGGTACTCGCCCGTGTTGCAGGAGTGCCTAAACCGGAATCTTTGAGAGCTTGTTTCAGTTCATCTTCGTCCAAAGTCTTGCCTGCCCCCTCCATTGCTGCAAGCAAAGAAGCTTCGTTGTATCGAGGAGGAGGTTTTGTCTGCTTTTGTTGCAGATCAAGCTTCTCCACGACAACATCTTCCCCCTGCTGTAAGGGTGGTAAGAAACCCTGTGGCTCGTCCTCTTCTGCTTCGGAGCCACCCGACGATGGACTGCGTTTTTTCTTGGCACGAGGCTGGTCAGGCAAACCCAAAACCTCTCTCCAGGCTCGGTCTACGATCACTTTGCCCTGGGATAAGAAGTCCTCTCCCCCGATCGTCGTAATCACCGTTGTTTTCTCGATCACAGCATCAGGAAAAAACGCCGCTAAAAAACGTCGAACCACAAGATCGTAAATATTCTGTTCATCTCGCGACAGTCGGCTTACATTCGGTCGTCGAGGTGTGGGGATAATCGCATGATGGTCAGAGACCTTTTTGTTATTAAAAACTCGCCGTGGTGTGGGCAGTTGTGGCAACGCCAACAACATCTCTACGAAGGGGGTATAGGGCTCCACAGCAATAGACTGAATCACATTTGGCATATCACCTATCATATCGGTCGATAAGTGGTTTGAGTCTGTTCGAGGGTAGGTGAGTAGTTTGTGTTTTTCATACAGGCTTTGCGCCAGTTCCAGTGTTTTGGCCGCTGCATATCCATAACGTTTGTTGGCTGTTCGCTGCAATCGACTCAGATCAAACAAAAAAGGAGGCTTCTCTCTTACCGTTCGGCGTTGAACCCGCCCCACCTTTGCAGGTAAACCTTGCAATCGCTCCAACATCTCCAAAGCCTCGGCCTCTTTCGTAAAACGATTGACCTTCTTTTTGCCACTTTTTTCGGCTGAATCCTCCACCTCCCGAAACCACTTCCCCTGGTATTGGATGGGCTCTGAGCGGCCAGCGACTCGACTCTGGGCGACCGACAACTCGGTTCCAGGCGACCGGTGTTCCGGTTCTGCGTTGGGCTCACTTTCTTCTTTGTGAAACAGTGCTACCAGTTGCCAGTAGTCTTGCGGTTCGAAGTTGAGGATATGTTGTTCTCGATGAACGATCATGGCTAGGGTTGGAGTTTGAACCCGCCCAACAGACATCAATGGTGCATCCATCCCATTTCCAAGAGCCTGTCGAACTCGAAGTGTCATGGCGCGGGTGGCATTGAGTCCAACCAACCAATCGGCCTCAGAGCGACCTCGTGCAGCATGCCAGAGGCGATCGTATTCATGCCCAGGTCGAAGCGAGTTAAATCCTTGAGTGATGGCCTCATCCGTCATACTGGAGATCCACAGACGTTCGATCGGCTTCGTGGCACCAGCAAGTTGGTAAACATACCGAAAGATAAGCTCACCTTCACGACCGGCATCACAAGCATTAACCACAGATGTCACATCACGACGCTTCAGCAAACGCTTCACAATATTAAATTGCTTCCGGGTGCGTTTGTTGGGTCGAAGCTGGAACTCCTCTGGAATCATGGGGAGCGTCCCCAGGTTCCAACGTTTCCAGGAAGGACTGTATTCATGAGGTTCACATAGCTCCGCCAGATGGCCGATACACCATGTTATCACCCAGCCATTCCCTTCAAGGAATCCATCTTTTCGTTGTTTCACACCCAGCACGCGAGCCAAATCTCTCGCAACTGACGGCTTCTCCGCGACAACTAACCTTGGCACTGTCCTTACTCCTCCAGCCCGTAAACCACAGACCATATTTCCACCCAAACAAGATCCTACCCCTGCCCATCTCAAAGGTAAAGAAGTATATTGTCATATTGTGTCATTCGTGATTTCTTGCAAAGAAAGCATCAAGTATTGGGAAAGAGCGTCAACGCCCCCACCCAATCCGCTTGATTCAGCCTACGGCTTCATCCCTACGGGGCGACCTGGGCAGTCGCGCTTCGCTCTCGCTGTAGATTCTGCTCAGCCCGCGATCGGGAGGGAGTTTCCACGCCCATAACATAAGAGGTTTTTTTCTGATGACATATACATTGGCGAAGATAATGATCTATCCGATAAAGTCACTTCGTGGAATCGATGTAACACAGGCAGTTGTAGAGTCCAGAGGCTTACAGCATGACAGACGTTGGATGGTTGTGGATGCGGAGGGAGCATTTGTCACACAAAGAAAGCACCCTCATATGGCTTTGGTGGATGTGGGGTTTGAGCCAGAGGGGGCCAAGACCATGACTCTCTCTGCACCTGGGCAAGAAAGCATCACATTCCCGTGTTTTCCGGAAGCGCAGGCTCCAGAGCACCAGGTACAGATATGGCGCAGTGAGTGTCGAGCATTGGATATGGGGGAGGAGCCAGCTCGATGGCTTAGTGAATGGATGAAGCAGCCCTGCCGATTGGTCTATATGCCATCTTCCACACGCCGCGACATCAACCCGCTCTATGCGACGGGAGAAGGCATTGTCAGCTTTGCAGACGGGTATCCATGTTTGGTCATCTCACAAGCGTCTCTGGATGATCTCAATCAACGCTTGGAGCAAGCGATCTCAATGAAGCGATTTCGTCCAACATTTGTGGTTGAGGGAGCTGAACCCTTTGCAGAAGATGAATGGTGCGATGTACAGATCGGTCATGTTCTCATGAAGGGTGTCAAAGGGTGTGATCGCTGTCATATGATAACGATCGATCCGGCCACAGGACAAAAAGGCAAGGAACCATCCGCCACACTCTCCACCTACCGCAAACGAGATGGAAAGATCTGGTTTGGACAAAACCTAATCCCACTGCATTGTGGCACAGTCTCTGTTGGTGACACCATCAAGACCACCTGAAGGTCAACGACCTCCACCCCATCCAGACCTCGTCCTGTAGATTCTGCCGGACCCACGATCGAGAGGGGGCTTCCACGCCCATAACACAAGAGCTTTTTTCTGATGACAACATCCACTGCTCTGTTGCAAAAAAAGAGGGAGATGAAAAAGATTACCCAAAGTCGGGTAAAGCCCCTTCCACAATCGACAGGGCGTTAACCCGGATTGGGTGAGGGAGGATGTCAAATGAGGGAGGATGTCAAAGAGTCCACATTTGTCGAATCATCGGGATCATAAACATCGCACTGTTGGGTTGTCCGGATTCAATGGAGAACAGAGCCATTTCTGCGATTTGCAGGACCTGACCAAAGTCTTGGTTGAGTGTCATACGACGACCTTGTTCCATACCAATTTCCAGATTCATCGTGATGATAACATCCAAAGCATCCTGTCCATGCTCTTGTTCTGCCGAGCGAAGGCCCTCAGCACTGAGGTGTTCGTCGTAAGACATGGTAGACATAAAATCGGGGCTTGTGGCACCAAGCCATGCGATGTCGGTCTCAGGATCACGACGCTCCATTGTATAAGCATCTTCCAACAGCTTTCGCAGAGGAGCGGCCAGTTCGTCGAGAGAAACAGGAAGATCTCCTTCTGGCCATTCCATCGTACCATTCGGCCTTGTTAAGGCACCTGTCGCATGATCATACAAAGGCTGTTTGAGTCCACTGATGAAAGTTCCCAGAGCCTGTTTTGCAAGAGCGATATCTCCATTGGCAAAGGCACTCTCAATGATATCGATTTGTTGTCCAGCGAGTTGTAGACCTGGGGCCGACAAGGTCACACGTCGCCCTTGTTCCATTCCCAGTTGGACTCCGATGCCGACGATAACATCAAGAGGATCACGACCGTATTGTTGTTCACTGCGTAGAAGGCTCTCTACCGTAAGACGCTCTGAAAAGGTCTCACCACCAGCCACAGCAAAATCGGGTGTGGAGGGGCCGGACCATAAGAGATCTTCACTGGGATTTGCGCGAGTCAAGTCATAGGCACTCTCGACGGTATCACCGATGACACCCGTAAGATTCTCAAAATGAGCTGTGCTGATATCTTCAGGCCAGGACATCATCACAACACTCTCCACAGTGCCATCCTTTAAAAACATCCTAGCAGCCTTAGCTGCATCGGGTGTTAAGGCAGAAGAATCCAGGATGGAACGAACAGCACTCTGGACTTCTTCACTGGAATAATTTCGTCCAAAGGTTTTCAGTGCTTGCTCCATCTCCCACTTCCAGATTTGACGCCCTCCCACACTATCTTCACCCTGCGCTTCTTTCAGCCTCACAGCAAAGCCACTGGTCATTGCCGAAGGAGAAGCTCCACCCGAAGATCCGCCTGCCGCAGGGATTATGGGCTCTGTGCCAAGAAGGTCCTGCAGAGCCTGCAGTGAGTCTTCTGTAAGCTCTACATTCACCATCGCATCCAGTGCGATTTCACGTGCCTCTAGTTTGTCTTCCGGACGTAGGTCCTCCAGAGCGGAGTCTAGCTCCATTTTGGTAAGCTTATCACCACCAGCCGAACCAAAATGATGCGCATACACCAAATGGCGAAAACGTTCCAAAGCAGACACCGACATGATACTTCTCTCCACAAAAACAAGAATTTAAGATGGGAAGCATCATACAGGATTTGTCTAGATAAGGCAACAAGCCGGTGAGAACAACCAGACTTGATTTGTAGTGGGATGGGGCAAGGAAGTAAAGCAAAACGTTGGAATGTTGGTCATAAGAAAGCGAAACCTCTACGAACACGTCACACTCAAAAATTGACGTTCTCCCCCTACAGATGGA
>JALTMC010000691.1:1621-3224 GCA_027005175.1 Myxococcales bacterium | reverse complement strand
TCCCTGAAGCAGATCCACAGACTGTGGGGCGATTGCGAATTCAGTTTCTGCCGATGAAACCATTCACGAATCCATTTAAAAAGCGTGTGATGCGTTTTATGAGTCATCGTTTTATGAACAAGGGGATTGTCTTGAATGGGAAGCCCATGTATTTGCCCAAAGGGACCTATCAGATCTCTGTCATACAGCCTCAATGTCTTCAGTATGCTATGACTCTTGGGGATGCTGTGATGCGGCAAATCATGATTGGGACTCGACCTGTAAGCTTAGCATTGAAAGAAAAGCCGAGCTGCAAATGTTCCTTTGGTCGTGTGCTTAAAAGCAAGGGAGATAAACGATTTTGCGTTTGTCCTAGTGGAATGGTCTGGTACGACAAACAAAAACGTTGTAAAGTACCTAAATCGACGGACAATCGACCTTGGATTGCCCGGAACTGGTCTTGGATCACAGTGGTCGGTGTTGCAGTTGTTGCAACAGGAGTCATTGTTCCTGTTGTGTTGATTGAATCGCAAAGTCGTGATCGAGAAGTTGTGATACAAGGGAAGCTATTTACGAAACCATAATAAGGAGTCTTGTGCTGGGAGAGATGTGAGAGGTCGAATCCCACATTAGAGAGTACAACATCAAGTCTCAGCGAAGCACACTGGCAACTTGAGAGAGTTGGCACTATTTTGATTGAAACGGCGTGATACGTCGAGCTCGCAACATACTTCATCAAACAGGCATGTAGGCTGTGTTCGAATGGATAGGAGTTAAGTATGAAAAGAATATTCTTTGCTGTACTGGTTAGTGGTTTGCTCAGCTTCGGCTGGGGAGGTGTTTCCCATGCAAAGCTCAAGCTCATTGCGAAGGTTGCAAAGGGGCATTGTCAGCATCCCAAATGGTCTGGTAAGGGAGTGCGACTTGCGTATGAAGTTCATCATGTTCGGAAACGAGTGATTGAAATACGCATCTATAATTGGGGAAGCAAGGGAAAGCACAAGGTGATCAATGCTTCCTCCTTGCAGTCGGGTGGACTGGGCCTTGGTGTATTCATTCCCAAAAAAGGCATGGTCTCACGTGAACTGGCTTGGTCTCCCGTGAGCAACAAGTACCTTTTTACCAGCAATGGTAAAGGCTCCGTATACAATGTCTATCTGTCCAGAGAAGGCCCCATCAAAGGCAACAGTCGCTTGAAGAATGATGGTCAAGCCGCTTGGTCTTCCAATGGAAAATATGCAGCATTTACCTCTGGACGCTCAGGGAAAGGTGATCTTTATCTCGTCAAGATGACAGGGAAAAAGCTCAAGGCTCGTCGGCTTACTAAATATCCTCAAAGCACAGAGTTGTTTCCCACATGGTCTACAAAGAGTCCTCTTACTTTGGCGTTTATTCGACATACGGACCAAAATGATCGCATCTATGTGATGAAAAATATCTTTACCAAAAAGTCCAAGCGTTTGACCAAGTGGGGAAAGAATGTGTCTGAACTCAACCCTTCTTGGTCTCCCAATGGCAAGCAGATCGCATTTTTTGGGCAGCATTCCAACGGTCGATATGATCTCTATCTTGCGAATGTTGCGACAGGAAAAGTGAAGCGATTGGTGAAGAATGTTGTGAAAGG
>JALTMC010000691.1:0-1611 GCA_027005175.1 Myxococcales bacterium | reverse complement strand
TCCATGGTCTCCCAATGGGAAACACCTCTTCTATGTGAAGAAGATGTCTCGAAACCGCGACGGTATCTATGCCATCAACGTTTCGAATCGAAAGAAAAAAAACATCCGAACCCATACCGTTGTGAACAATGAATTGGCGGTTAAGGGACATGGTGGGAAATGGTTGCTTGCCTTTACGGCCCAAGGGAAAAAGCGTTCCACAGGTCTTGTCTATCGAAAGCTGTATGTCAAAATTCTGAAGCCTTTTTAATAGATGGGATGAAAATGATGAAACGTTGGACAAGCTACAAGCCCGTCGTTGGGCTGTTCTGGGGAATTGGACTGTGTTGGGTTATGCCCATGCCATTTGCCCAAGCCGACAATGTCATAGGGTTGTTTGTTCAAACCATGGGTCGTGATCAAGAGGCCCAAAAGAACGGTGCTATTCTCAACTGGATTGCACGAGAGGTGGTAAAGAAGGCTCAAAACAGGATAAAACTGTTGGACCGAGGCTTGTTTTTTTCACGCTCTCAGGCATTAAGTGCCCAACGTTGGAGACGAAAAGCTGCTGGTGTTGCCGAGGAGGGGTATCAGAGTTATCTGAGTGATCCTGCTGAGGCGTTGCGGTATATGTACCGGGCTGCTCGATTTTACGAGTATGCTTATACGTATGCAATGAATCGAAAAGGCGCGCGAAAGTCACTGCTGTACCTGGGCTGTTTGTTGTACCGCAAAGGGAACAAGAGCTTAGGGCGTCGGCGATTAACACAGGGTATCTTGATCAACCCCAACGCTTCACCTCCTACGGATCTCAACGCAGCAGAGCAACAGCTCGTTCAGGCGGTTCGATGTAATTTAAGCAAAGCCAAAGCAGCCACAGTCAACATCAAAGTACGCTCTGCCTCGGCCGAGGTGTATGTCAATGGCTACCTGATAGGTTTTGGGCCTCAGTCTGTGATGATTCCACCAGGGGAATACTACGTTAAGGTCACACAAGACGGTTATCGTCATTGGGGCCGTCGCGTGCGTGTCCGTGCCGGACAAAAGCGCAACGTCAGTGTGTATCTTCGACGTAGCCCACGCCAGAGCTACTACAAGGCAATGTGCCCAAAGTTGATGAGCATTAAAGAGTCCGAGCAACTGACGGATGAGTTGAAGAAGATAAGCATGACGATGCACGCCAAGCGGTTGTGGATTGGCTGCTTTAAACCGAACTCTGGTGGAACAACCGGTACTTTACGATGGATGACGATCGATCGTTCTGCCTCCACTCCAAAGGCAAGCAGCGGCTCTGTGTCAATCTCGTCATCACTTCGTGTACGCTGGAACACCATCGGCAATGTTCTTAAAACGTTAGGTTTGCAGGTCGCACCCACAAGCTTGGCTCCTGCTTCAATTATGCAATTCCCTGCGATTCGGGCACGTGCAAGTTGTTTGGATCCCAATGCGATCAAGTTGAGTCCCTTACTTCCACCCAAACAAAAGTCCTCTGCTGGATGGCTGGCATCCGTCGGTGATGTGATTGTTGTTTACACCAAGTATGGATTTCGGCTACAGGGAAAGGTCCTCAAGATCCTGGGAGATAACCTCATTATGCAGGTTACAGAGAACTCTTCCCCTCCAGAACTGCGT
>JALTMC010000690.1:5206-7248 GCA_027005175.1 Myxococcales bacterium | reverse complement strand
GTTCGTTGGAGTGAGAGCCCCCAGCAAATAAAAGTTGCCACAGCAATTGTAAAAATCCCTGTTCGACTACTGAAACTACCATAACGTATGCTCTCTTCCATAGAAATTGTAATTTTGTTAGGATCCTCTGGCCAACAAGCCCCATCCATTAAGGCCGGTGAGCTTCCATTTTTAGAGATTTTTTATTAATTTATAGGGAAAACCCGTAAAATCCAACGCCTTTAGCCTTAGAAACTAAGAACTTTTGACACTTACGGCTTCCGAGACACTCACTTGCACAGGAAGCGGTCAGTGAAGCCTTATAAACCTGATCAAAGACCGCACATTGGTGCTGGGAGCATTGCATCCAATCCCTCATAGTTCCAATGCATTTCTCCTTCTTTGCAACGCATTCGGATCCAAACGAATAAGCCGAGGCCAATTCCTCCACCTAAGAAAAGATATTCCTTCGGACACTGAGGGCATAAGGTTGTACAAGCTGTGTGGGTTCAGTGAACAGCAAGCTGTATAGGTTCAGGATTTGATTCAGTGAACAGCAAGCTGTGTGGGTTCAGCGATCATGCTCGCGAGTTGCCATGCTTCTTCAGAGATCAGATGTTGAGCGATAGGAATAGGTGGACGTTCTTTAATTTCGAGCATCACGCGATAGCCTCGGCCACCGGGTTGAGGTTCGACATGTACGGATTGGAGTTGGACGAGAGAGTAGTGGATTTCCCAGCGAATGAAGCGCCAGCGTGAGAAGTTGGCCTGTAGACCATCAAAGGAAAAGAAGTACTGATCTTTGGTTCCAGTAAAGATTGCGCCAAGCAGCGCAGAAAACATGCCAACAACAAGAGCCCAGAGACCCGTCTCTAGGGATGACATATGAGGAAAATGTTGCCCTGTTGTGGTGGCAAGAAAGCCGACGAACAACACAAAGCCAGCGATGAAGAAAAAGCTAATTCCAAAGCCATAGCCTTGTCGTCGCAAGACTCGAAGGCCACCATCAATCCGATCCACTTCCACAGGTAAGACTCTCCATCCGTCAATTTTTCAACAAAATGCAATTCGCTCTACTCATCGAAAAATCCAAGGAAGGCTCCCACTCGCTGTATCGCAGCTTTGGTTCGTTCGTAGGCATTGACAGTCCCCTCTTTGATGACATTGCCTGTTGCAACGAGTTCATCTTTCGCGGCTGAAGCCAGATTGGAAGCTCCTGTTGCGATACTTTTGCCTGCGGTTTGAACTCCATTCATGAGAGCTTCGGTACCATCAGCAATCGCCTGTCCGGCGTGTTGGGCTCCGACGACAACATCATTCACAGACAACTGACCATCACCATCAGCGTCCATCGCGTGGTGAACAGCTTCTGCTCCGGCCTGAAAACCATCGACGACACCTGTTGCGACCGATGTAGCACCACTGGCAATGGCTTCACCGGCAGCAACAGAGCTTGTTGCGATAGCCTGTGTACCAGAAGAGATAGCCGATGTTACCGAGCGAGAGGCAGAACCAATGGCAGAGATCGTGGCGGAGGCTGCGTTGGAGACGACCTGTCCGATTTCCTGTCCGGCGACTTGTAGATCAGCCAATCCAAGTTCACCATCACCGTCGCGATCCATCGTGTTGTGGATGACTTCACCTGCGTGCTCTAGCCCCTGTCGGGTGGCATGTCCTACATCTTTGAGATCGGCAACAAGACCTCGACCGAGAGCGGCCGACACATGACCTACTTTTTTTCCTGCACTGGCAATACCATGACCAGCAGCCGCAATCGCATCACCAGCCTGCTCCAAACCAGCACCAATATCACTCAGCCCCAATTCACCATCACCGTCACGATCGAGAGCAGCATGTGTCAACTCACCAACAGCTTCTGCACCGTGTTCGATCCCACGCAGCATAGCTTTCGACCCATCTGCGACGGCTTCACTGGCCTGACCCAAACGGATTTGAAGGTCGAGGAGGGAAAACTTTCCATCTCCATCCCCGTCCAAAGCATGAACAAGACCATCGGCAGTTTTTTCAACGCCAGTCGCAACCAAAGACATCCCTTGTTTGAG
>JALTMC010000690.1:0-5196 GCA_027005175.1 Myxococcales bacterium | reverse complement strand
CCCCATCTCGATCGATGGCATGATGAGCCATTTGCCCCACGGCTTTCAGATCAACTTCGACTTCAAAGCCAACTTTACCACCGATACCAAGTCCGGCTCCTGCCGAAGCACCGAGAGAAAATCGTCCTTGAGACAGACCAACGGAGAATCCGGCATCCGCCCCCACACCGGCCCAACCTTCTCCTGTAAGACGCAGATTCAACAACTGTCCATCTTTCACACCGAAGCTAACAAGATTCTTTGCCCTAGCGCCTGCAAAAAACTCGGCTCCCAGACTCAGAGTGGCTTTGGGTTGGAGTGCATTGATATCGACCCAAGCAAAAGAGTTGACTTCAGCGCCCAGAAAAGGTTGGCTCTTTGCCACCATTCGCACATTGAGATCTTTGCCAGCGACGTTGACGTGATTGCTCTTGATTTCGGTCCGAAACTGGGCCCCTGCAAGAACAACACGTTCACGAGCCCAACCACCGCCCTCAATTCCTCTTGCGTGAATACGTCCACCAACTCCGCTGTTACGGCGTCTTTCAGCGTAGGCAACGGCATGAGCAGAGGCTTCCCCGTGAGTCCCCTTCATCGTCTTTGAAGTTCGAGCAGCGACACCATCCCCGGAAGAGTTCGCCTTCCACCATGGAGCAAGAGTCACAGAGACAGGCCGAGTCCATGCGCCACGACTAGACTCTTCAGGCAGAGAGACACCTGAGCTATTTGTACGAACAGTAGAATTTGTTCCCTGTCGTTCGGTATGTGTCACTGTTGTGTTTGAACCACTCGAAGTAAATGTTCTTCCGACATTCACTTCACGTCCCCTCTTCCATTCTTTATCAATGGGAGCGTTCGTATTCCAAAAGATATCAGGGCTCAGATCGGAATTGTTTTCATACGATTCAAAGCGACTTCGAAAACCGTCAAGAGCACTGGAGAGAAGTTCAGAGGGACGAAGGATCTTGTCTTCAGAAGAGGGTGGCGTGGTGGGTGGCCCAGGAACAAATCCTCGATGTTCTCCGGTGACAAAGGAATCATTGCGATTCGCCTCTCCTTTGAGGTCATCGGTAGATACAGTCTCATTCGAAGATGAGACACTCACGGACGTCACATCACTCTGTGGTGTAAAAACTGTTCGATTTGAATCGATCCCAATTCGACGACCCATTTCCCTAAGACTCCTCACAAACAACACAGAAAGCAAACACAAGACTGCCGACAATCTGGTGCAGCCCTCCAGCACCATGATTTTCGCTCGACAATACAACAGGACACAACCACACTACATACCACAGGAAAGCATCATATGGCAAGCAAAGTCGAGGGGTTCACAAGAGAAATAGCCCTCTACACCGCAAGAAAGAGCCGTCCCCTCTACAAAAAGAAGGATGAAGAGAGGATGAAGTATTGATGAAAAGAGGAAGAAAGATCAGGCTTTGGCTTTCCTGAAGGAGTTCCAACGAATGACCACCAGGCCCAGTAGACACAAGAGCAGCCAACCCAAGTGGCCTTCGGAAGATGCCTCACTTATCGCGAGAGCAGGACACAAAGAACTGTAGCCGAATTCCAAAACAAACAAGGTGATACCATCACAGTCGTTGTTTTTGTTGTCATAGCTCTCGGCGTAGAGAAGAAAGAGAAGGAGAAATACGAGAAGAAATAGGCCATTTCCAAGAATATTCGGAGAGCCGGTCGGATGGCTTGCAAAAAGTAGGTCACCTCAGTATGATGCCTTGGCTTTGAAACAGACGTGACGCTGTGAGACCATCAGAACCCCCTCGTTTCAACACAAGATATATGGGATAGAAGAATGAAATTTGATACAAGATGTGTGCGTGCAACGATAGATCCAGATCCATCAACAGGAGCGATCGTTCCACCGATATTCCAAAGCGCGACCTTTGTATTGCCAGGAGTTGGCGAGAGCCTCGGCTATGATTACACCCGCTCTTCCAACCCAACACGGTTCCAGTTGGAAAAGATGATCGCAGCGATTGAAGGTCTGGAGTATGGGGTTGCCTATGCATCGGGTATGTCTGCGGTGGATGCGATCTTTAAACTGATGAAGCCAGGAGATCATGTTGTCTCCAGCGACGATATCTATGGTGGCGTGTCTCGCTTATTCAATCAGATTCTCGTGAATTATGGGATTGAGTTCACGTATGTAGACTCTTCCTACCCGGAGCAAGTCGAAGCGGCCATGCGCCCAGAAACCAAGATGTTGTGGATCGAGACCCCCACCAACCCCTTGTTGAAGGTCACAGATCTGAAAGCCATGTCCAAGATCGCCAAGGCCCACAATGCCTTGTTTGGTGTGGACTCGACCTTCGCGACCCCAGCTTTGTTGCGCCCTGCTGAATGGGGTGCAGATATCGTGATGCACAGCACCACAAAGTATATCAGTGGTCACAACCAGATCATCGGTGGCATCGTGATGACAGACAACGAAGACATTCATGAGCACCTTCGCTTTATTCAGCGAGCGGTAGGTGCTGTTCCCAGCCCCTTTGATTGTTGGCTCACCATGCTTGGTGTACGAACGCTATCGTTGCGAATGCAGCGACACAGCGACAACGCCATGAAGGTCGCAACCTACCTGGAGGCGCATCCAAAGATCGCACGTGTCGCCTATCCGGGGCTTGAAAGCCATATCCGTCATGATGTCGCCAAACGTCAGATTGACGGATTTAGCGGAATGATCTCCTTTGAATTAAAGGGTGGAATTCCAGCCGGAGTGGCTCTCCTCAACAACGTCAAGTTGTGTGCTTTGGCCGAAAGTTTGGGTGCAGTGGAGACCATGATCACCCACCCCGCCAGCATGACTCACGCCGCTGTCCCCAAAGAAGAACGAGAAGCCCGCGGGCTTACCGACGGCCTTGCACGCCTCTCCGTCGGCATCGAAGACGTAAATGACATCCTCGAAGATCTCGAAAGTGCTCTCACCAAGGTTTAGCCTCCATCATTCGGTCTCGGAGAACGCGGAACAAACTCCGCTGCCAAGCCTATTTATCAGCACGGACTAAGCATTCCATCATTCGGTCTCGGAGAACGCGGAACAAACTCCCCATGTCACGAAAACGCCGACGTCGCAATATGGCAGGAGAGCTACCAGCACCGGAGTACCCTGCCACCTTTGCGGGTGACTCTTTGAAAGAGCTGCTTCGTCACAAGGCTCAAGAACTGGGGTTGTGGATGCTCGGGGTGACAACCTCAGAGCCAGCAGAGACATTGGAACATTATGAGTCCTGGATCGCTTCGGGATATCACGGCGAGATGGGGTATCTAGCGAGACCGGATCGACTGGAACGACGACATGATCTTTCCGTAATTTTGGAGGGAGTGAAGTGCGTGATTCCAGTGTTGTTGCCCTACTGGCCTGGTTTCTTTCCAGAAGAACAAAAAAAGCCGGAGCGCGGTTGCATCTCTTGCTATGCATGGGGGGAAGACTACCACTCCATCCTGGAGAGCAAGTTAAAGGAGTTGGGGAAATGGCTGGTTGAACAGGCCAATGGAGCTGTTGTTTGGTATGTGGATACAGGGGCGATTCAGGAGCGAGAGCTAGCAGCAAGGGCGGGGTTAGGGTTTGTTGGAAAAAACACAATGCTCATCCACCCCAAGTATGGAAGCGGCTTCTTTCTCGGTGAGTTGTTGTGTACACATCCTCTTTCTCCCGATCCACAGCCACAAATGCCGAGTTGTGGCACATGTCGGGAGTGTATGGTTGCCTGTCCAACCCAAGCATTTACTGGCCCCTATCAACTGGATGCCCGACGCTGTATCTCCTATTTGACGATCGAGTTAAAAGGCTCAATCCCTGAAGAGATGCGCCCTCTGATGGGAAATATGATTTATGGCTGTGATATCTGTCAACAAGTCTGTCCTTGGACAAAGTTTGCAGGAGACGGCCCGAGTCCTTTGTGGGGTTCTCCCCCTGAAGAGGTCACAGCACCAAAGTTGATGGAGTTGATGACTTTGGATGAAGAGGCTTTCCAAGCCCGTTTTGCAGGAACACCCATTCGACGTATCACAAGAGTCAGGTTGTTGAGAAATGTGGCCGTGGCTTTAGGAAACTCAAAAGATCCAAAAGCCATCCCAGCACTACTTCAAGTCCGCGACGATGCGGACCCGCTTGTTCAAGAGCACATTAGTTGGGCTCTTCACCAGCTCGAAAAAACGAGCAACCCCCAATAACAACAACGACTTGAAAGTCTAGAAAGAGGTCAAACGAAGTAAAGGAGAAAAAGACAATCACAACAAGTTGATTTTTTGGTCTGGTTTCACTACCATGGCGAAACGCTGCTCGAATGCCCACTTTTCCCCCAGTCAACAAAGGAAGCATGGTGATAGACAATTCATGGACTTCTTTGGAATGAATGGAGGGCAGGAGACCTGGCATAAGAGAGATGATGCGATTTGGCATGAGAGAGATGGCGCAGACTTCGTTGAAATGAGGTATTTAGGACGTGGTTCCTTATGTAGATATTCCCCCATTTGCCTTAATCATTACGGGTGGAGGAGAAAATGGTGAACAGTTTGTATTTGAACAGCCCGAAGTAACTTTGGGTCGGATTGCAGACAATGATCTTGTTCTTTACGATGCGTCTGTATCACGACGTCATGCGGTTGTATACCATCGCAACGGACAATTTATTGTTGAAGATCTCGGCAGTAGCAATGGAACCATCCTGAATGGCTATTTGATCAACCAGCCAACCGTTCTCTGTGAAGGCGATCAACTTGTGATTGGCGCTGTCCATTTTCAGTTCAGCACGATGATTTTTGGGGACGATGATCCCACAGAAATCGAAGGTTGGATGATGCAAGATGGCGACTCAGGGTCACAAGAGAGACAGGAGCCTGTCGCAGTTCCAAAGGGGATGCCGGGAATTATAGCCCCCATGCCTTACGAAGGAGGGACCCAGACGTTCTCAGCACAGCATATGGCTGAGGTGATGGAAAAGTCCCGACAACAGTCGACACAACCCCCGGTCCATCCACCGGGGACTCCCCTCGCCCCACAGCCTGGGGCACAAAAGCAACCTTTGGGAATGCCACCCCAGGCTATGCCTGCACCTGCCCAGGTTCCTGTTCCAGCTATTAGTCCAGCCATTCATCCAGCACAGCCTCGCCCCACCTCGTCGCCCAAGGTCGCACCTCCTCAGCATCAAGCCCCCTCTATGCCTTCTTCCTCACAGCCACCCGCTCCCAGTCGGC
>JALTMC010000689.1 GCA_027005175.1 Myxococcales bacterium | reverse complement strand
GCATCCCCTCCAAGCAGCACAGAGCCATCAACGCCAACGTCGAACTCTACACAGCCAGCGTCAACAAATGATGCAGCTCACCTTGTGGAGTGGTGTACTCTTCTTGTTGTCTTCAGCCTTCTTCCTGCTCCCCTCTCGCTCGGAGGGTCCGGCCAAAGCCCAAGCCAAACCCATCTTTTTGCCGACCAATGCAAAAGAAAGTGAGAAGATCTATGGGTACAACAAAAAAGACAGAACACACCCTGATAGGATCACATTCCAGTTTTCCTACCGAAATGGTCGAAGCTGGCTCTCCTATCGAATTCTGTCATCTGTACCTGTTGATATCTTACTCAATGGCAAAGCTCTAGCCAGTGTGCCGCCATCGCGACGAAGCTGGTTCTACAATCGTCACGCATTGCCTAGACACAAACTCATCGTCAATCGTTTTAACAAGATAACGTTCAAGAGGCTTGGCCATCGCTCGAAGAAACCGTTGTGGGGCCTCACTCATATCCAGTTAAAGGAGCAAAGTTTACCAAGGCCGAATTTGGAAAAGGCAAAATCAGCGTGTGATCGGGGATATCGATTCCACACAAAGGGTGACAAAAAGCCTGCGATGCGGTATCGTGCTATTATCGCATTTCAGGAATGTATGGACTATCTGACCTTATTGAAGACTCCACCGCCTCTTTACAAACAGGCGGAGCATATGGTAACTCGCATAAATACGGAGTTAGACGTCATCTATCGACAGCAGTTACAGCAAGCCAAAGAGCAAAAGGACATCACCAAGCGTGCCAGGCAGTATAAGCACTTGTTGAAATTCTTTCGTGTGGATTCAGCAGACCACCGATACCAAAGAGTTCAGCAACTTCTTCAACAACTGAAACACAGTTCGGGTAAGTAAAAGATGAGTGATCCGAAATATCCCAAGTCTTTCGAAGATGAAGACGACGAGGCAGAAGCAACTATCATGGCTCCCGGCATAGGGCCGAACTTTGCGAGCATGATTCCGGGGCCTCCACCCAATGCGGTTCCTCCTGCTTCAGGCCCTCCGGTCACACCACCGCCGGGTTCTTATACACCTCCTCCTGCGTCCTATCCTCCCAAGCAGACAGGCGGATTTACTCCTCCAGGCTATGGGAGTAGCCCGCCGCATGGGGTTCCCCCCAACCACTCCGGGCCGTTCGCTCAACAGAGTAGACCAGCACCGCAGCTTTCTCCTGAAGAAGAGAAAACTCGTATGCTCGAACAAGACAGTGAAGATATCTCCAGCGAAGCAACCATGGTTGTGGGTGGAATCGACAGTCAGTTGATCATCCCATTGGCCAAGCTTATCATCGTTGAAGGAATCCAAAAAGGAAAAGAGTACCCACTCTTGGGCAAAAAGATATCGTTTGGCCGAGAAAAAGACAATGCGATCTCTTATCCTGACCTCTCTGTGAGTCGTCACCACTTCAACATTCTCTGCGATGGAGAGAAGTTCCAACTGGAAGACCTGGGAAGTGGAAATGGCACTGCGCTGAATTCAAAGAAAGTCAAAGGAACAGTCCCCCTCAATCATGGCGACCAAATTCGAGTTGGAAAATCTCTTATCCAATTCGTCATCATTGGCAAAGATCTCAATGTAGGCATGGCCTCCGGTCGTTCGAGCAGTGGCTTAGTGATAGGCTTACTCACCCTCTTTTTGCTCCTGGGTGGTGTTGGGTTCGCTGTCGTTTATATGAATCGTGGGGGTGACGAAGAGAGCAACAAGCGCAAGGCACAAGCCATGAAAATGGCTCGTGTCCGGGCTGAGATCAAACGCGGTGTCCGGCTTCGTATCCGTGGAAAGCTTCTCGAAGCAAAACTCGCATTTCAAAACACACTCCAAATCGATCCCAAGAACCTGGAAGCACGACAGCTTTTCGACGACACGATCGCAGATATAAAGACATCTCACTTTCTGCGCAAAGCCAAGTTCATGGTCACTCAGGCCAGTGAGACCAAAGAGAAAGACGACCAGATCAAAGTCTACAAAGAGGCCAAAGTCTCTCTACAGAAGCTAGAGAAGTCCATGCCACCGGGTAGTACGTTTGCTCCCAAAGTCTGGGCTTTGTTGACGAAAGTAAATCGTGCCCTGAACAAGCTTCAAGGGGAAGAGAAACCAGCGCAAGTCACCACAACTCAAGATGCTCCTCCTCCTGAAATAAAGTGGGGATACAAATCATACAGAGCTTGTCGTCGCAAATGTCGCAGACGTCGCAGACGTTGTCGCCGCTTTGCGCGTCGGATTAACGGAGAGCGAATACGCCGTTATCTCTGTGTCAAGCGAGGGGAGAAGCCAAAACCACCTGCGCCACGTGTCGCGGTAGTGGTCAAACCGAAAGCTGCTGGCAAATTTGCAAAGGCTGAAAAGCTCTACCAAGGTGGTGATCTGCGAGCAGCAGCCAACGCCTTTGGCGCTGCTGGTGATAGCGAACGTAAGGCAAGAGTGCTGAAATTTTCAAAGGATTTCTACAAAGCCTTGGCAGACTATCGCAGCTACAACCCCAACCGAGCGATCCCTTCTTTGCTACGAGCCTTGAAGCAAGACCTTCTGATTGGAGAAGGAAAACGCAGCGTTTACACACGCCAACTCAAACAAATGCTCGCAAACATGTATTTCTCCAAAGGTCTTCTACAGATGAACCGCCAGTCCTATGCAGGAGCTTTTGGGAACTTTACGAAAGCCTTGCGTCATCGCAGAAACCACACACATGCCAAGCAAAAAATCAAAGAGTTGAGCAACCGAGCCAAACAATGGCTCCAACGCGGCAAAAGTATGTTGAAGTCGGATGCTGAGCAGGCAAAGCAATTCTTCCGAAAAGTTCGACGTATCACCCGACGCTCCGACCCCGTCCGTAAAGAAGCCGAAAAGCTCCTGCGCTAATTTTAGCTATTCCAAAAAGTCATAACAAAGTCAGACGACACAAATGGCTGTTTTTACGACCGACAGCAAACCGGCCAGTGTTTTAGAAACAGCGATATAATCACTTGAGCATCTCCCATTACATCCCATTACATCTGTGAGTACATCCGGTTTTTCCGAATGTATTCATTTCACTTGCTTGGTCACTGCTTGCTATCTAAGTTTTTGAACAGGCTACGAGTCGGGAAAAACTCGCTTCATCCATTGATGAGGAATATTTGCGTCAATGAAGATCTCCCCATAGGGATGGAAGTCAAATTTTCGATAGAAATCGAGAGCCTGGACTTGGGAGCTAAGGCGAATCTCACGAAGTCCCCTCTGCAAGCATTCCTGGCCAAAAAGCGCGATCATGGCTCCACCAAGACCAAGGCCACGCCACTGTTTTTTCACCGCAATCCGACCTATTTGTCCAAAGGACTCATGAAGGATTAAGCGGCTACAGGCAACAGGAATGTTCTCCGAAACAGACACCAACATGTGCATACATTTGGGGTCATAATGGTCGATCTCCTCAGACACATCGATGGACTGCTCTTGAACAAACACTTCCAAACGGACATCCATAAGGAGATCTTTGTGGGATTGCCATGTAACGATTTGAAAACGGAAAGGCTCCAAGCGTGTGTCCATTATTTCCTGTCCCATTTACCCCACATCATTCACAAGCGTTCTGCGACCTGACCCTCATCACTCTTGCATTCCCTAGATTGCATTCACCTAGACCTCTCAACCTACTTTATTGTGGTACGTGATCTTGCTTAGGGTCAGCTCACCATTCTTGCATTCACCTAGACCTCTCAACGACTTGGGTTGGCATGTAGATAAACACACTTCCCAAGCTCACCATTCTTGCATTCACCTAGACCTCTCAGCCTACCCCACATGATTCCCGAACATTCTGCTACAGCTTGCAATCCCCCGGTAACGTCACGCGATGGTGGGTAAGGGATCAAAGATCTTCTGGGTCTGAGTAGCCATAATGCTTGTAACGATAGGGGCTATAGTAGCTACTGTAGCCATAGTAGCTACGTCGGCTCTTCGCGGAAAACTTATTCAGGATACAACCCAAGACACGGCCACCGACAGCATCGATTTTACGAGAAGAGATTTGAAGTGCTGAATAGTTGGTTTGTCCACAAGAAGAGACCAAAATGACACCATCCATATACGACGCTAACACAGCAGCATCCGAGATCTGTGCGATGGGAGGAGAGTCAAACAAGACCGTATCAAAACGTTCGAGCAGTTCATCCATCACCCGAAAGAAGCCTTCTGTTTGCAGAAGTTCCGTAGGGCTAGGTGGGATAGGACCACAAGGAAGCACCCAGAGATTAGGGTACTTTGTTTTGAGCATCGCCTCATCAAGAGTGTGCTGACCAATGATAACACTTGACACCCCCTTGGAACGATCAAAGTCAGGTTTCAAAACCTTGTGAACTCGAGGGCGGCGCATATCTGTATCCACAATAATCGTTTTGCGACCAGCATGAGCGATACCAATGGCCAGGTTGATGGCCATAAAGGTCTTGCCTTCACGAGGCAGTGGACTTGTAAGGAGGATCTTCCTCAATCCTGCGCCATTGGAAGCCATGAACATTAGGTTGGTTAGAATCGCCCGAACAGACTACTCTACAATCGATAGCGGCCGTTCCGGGTTGTATAACAGATCGAGGTCATCCTGTTTTTTCTTGCGATTGAGTAAGGGAAAATCACCGAGAGGAGTAATTCCTGATTTGCGCTCAAGATCTTCCAAGGAGCGTACGGTTCGGTCC
>JALTMC010000688.1 GCA_027005175.1 Myxococcales bacterium | reverse complement strand
ATCCCACCCCCTGCCCTGCACCGAAGATCTGTCAGAATGGAACATGTGAATCATCCTGCAAAAATGTATGTCAGATGGGTGACAAACAGTGCTCCGGGAACAGCGTACAAACGTGTCAAAAGTCAACACAGGGAAACTGCACCTTGTGGGGGGCTGGAGTTGCCTGTCTTTCCGGTCAAACCTGCAAGAACGGGACGTGTCAGACAGGCTGTCAGAGCACCTGCCAAGCAGGCGCGACTCGCTGCAGCAGTGGGAAGTTACAAGCCTGTATCAAAAATGCGCTGGGATGTCTGGCTTGGTCGGGAGCCAAGGCATGTCCAAGCGGGCAGATCTGCCAGGTGAATAAGTGTGTTGTGAAATGCAAGAATGCCTGTACCCAAGGGCAAACACGTTGTGATGGTGGAAGCAAGCAACAAGATTGCATCAAAGACAGTCAAGGTTGTTGGAAGTGGGGAGCATCCAAGGCATGCATCTCTGGTCAAACATGCCAGGGAGAACGCTGCAAAACCAGCGGATGCAAAGACGCTTGCAAGGTCAACACAGGCCGATGTTATGGCAACGGCAAACAGCTCTGTCAGGTCGGTAGCAATAGCTGTACGGAGTGGGGAAAGACCACAAGCTGCCCAAAGGGGCAAGTTTGTAGTGAAGGAAGATGTGGTGTCATGAACCTCACCGCTCGCACACAACAACAGATCTGCACACGATGGAAGAAAGACTACCCCATCACAACACAGCCCAACTTCAAAAACAATGGAACTCAGTGTGATCCAGGCAGTATCACACAAGGTTCCATTAACGATGCCATTCGTCGCCTCAGTCTGTATCGCTACCTTGTGGGCTTACCACCCACGGTCGAAGATCCTGCACTCAGCAAGATCAACCAAAGCTGTGCCATCTTGCAAGCCAACAATGATGGCCCAGGTGGTGGAGTGAATCCACACCGCCCCCCCAAAACCTGGAAATGCTATACACCGACAGGCGCACAAGGTTCGGGAGCAAGTAACATATCGTGGGGTGTATCCAATCCAGCCGAGACCATTGCTCAATATATGTCTGACGCCCGCGTCCCTTCCCTGGGACACCGCCTGTGGTGTATCTCTCCAGGCATGGGAAAAACTGGCATTGGCCTCGCCAAGGGGACAGGACGCTACCGCGTTGCATCTTGCTTGTACACGTTTGCCCGAACCTCTGGTCCTGCCGTTGATTACGTCGCATATCCTCCCCCAGGCTGGGTCCCCATTCAAGCCATGGGCTCTCGACACAAAGTGTTGGACTGGTCCTTCAACAGCTCCAAGTACAGAGTCTCATCCCTAAAACAGGTAACACTCACCCGCAAAAGCGACAATGATGTCCAAACACTCACACCTCGTGTTATCAGTAGATACGGACAAGCCAGTGGTTTGTCCTTCCGCCCACGATTCCCCAAAGCTGGCGAGATCTATACTGTCAAGATGGGCAGTGTATTCTCCTACACCGTAAAATTCTTCGACTGCCGATAAGCCATTTTCTGCCATACCTTGACTGCCGATAAGCCATTTTCTGCCATACCTTGACTGCCGATAAGCCATTTTCTGCCATACCTTGACTGCCGATAAGCCATTTTCTGCCATTCTTTGACTGCCGATAAGCCATTTTCTGCCATTCTTTGACTGTCGATAAACTATTTTCTGCCATTCTTTGACTACCGTAGGGGCTTTCATCACTGGAAAGTTCTCGACAGATTGCAATCGTTTGTTGCCATAGCTCTGTAAGGCAAAACTCCCTCGCACTTTTTCAGCCCATCAATGAAAAAAGACTCACTCCAAGATTGGAAGAGGATGCTCCAAGCCACGTCCAGCTTGCGCTTGTAGGATGCTTCGATATCGCAGCAGCCATAACGTCGAAGCAGAACCAAAAGCAACAAACAAAGAGGTGTAGAGAAGAAGCTGCTTTGGCAGGTAGAGAGAAACAAGGAATCCAACCAGAACAGCAGAGAGAAGAAGACGTAGACTTTCGAGCCATAAAGCCCAACGTTTTCGGTCCAACAAACCACCCATGGTGAGGACCCCAATGAGCACAAATCCGGTGAGGGCATACACAGGAAGATCGGGTAGCTTTGGTTTGTAGTTAAGCAAAGCCAAAGCGGCTCCAAGGATCACCACAAACTGCAAGGATATATATCCCTTAAGGCCGATGGGAAGGGAAGGATCATATTTATGATATGTCTTCGGATCTAGCTCTGGATGAGGGCCATAAGGTTCCAAGTACGAGGGTCGCCACTCGGGTGGCATAAACCAAACGATCACCTTGTGCCACCACTGTCGGAATGGCTTTGTGCTGCGATAGATATCACGCCAATAGTAGAGATTGGACCAGATCGGATTGAAGTCTTGAGGCTGGTTGGTCACACCGTATACCGGCTCCTCTTTTTCCTCTACAAAGGTCCCAAACATCCGGTCCCATATAATAAGAATGCCCGCATAATTCTTGTCGAGATAGTTGGGGTTTTTTCCATGATGCACACGATGGTGGGATGGTGTGTTGAGAAACCATTCGAAGAAGCCGAGCTTTCCGACCAAACGAGTATGAATCCAAAATTGATACAACGTATTGATCGACCTTGTCGCCATATACATCACGGGAGGGAAGCCAAGGAACGCCAGAGGTATATAAAAGATCGCGGAAAAGAAAGGCTGAAAGCTGCCCTGCCGCAAGGCTACAGAAAGATTGTACTCTTCACTCTGATGATGCACAATATGCGCTGCCCAAGGGGCATTCATGCGATGACTGACACGGTGAAAAAGATAGTATAAGAAGTCCACCACAAAGAAGAGAACGACCCAGGCCCACACAGCCTTTATCGAGATATCAAACCATCTCCAGTGCGTAAAGAAAAAGACATACACCCCCAGCAAAAAAGTCCGAGAGAACGCACTCACAATCTGTTGGCTGATGCCACAACTTAAGTCTGAAATAGAGTCATTTAAACGATAGACATCCCGGTGTTTAAACCGAGCAACCATCCACTCTATAGCAATAAACAAAAAGAAGGCAGGTATTGCAAAGATAATATAATTTCGCATACAACTCCTCGTAATGAAAGCTTGGAAACATCAACGTAACGAGTTGCTTTTCAAAAGTCAAAGGTGGTGAGCTGCTGAACAGACTTGATTTGTAGTGGGATGGAGCAAGGAAGTAAAGCAAAACGTTGGAATGTTGGTCATAAGAAAGCGAAACCTCTACGAATACGTCACACTCAA
>JALTMC010000687.1 GCA_027005175.1 Myxococcales bacterium | reverse complement strand
AAACGCCCCAACATCAAGAGGCTTGATATGCTGAGGGATCGAGTGAAACGTATCGTACGCTTGCAAGAGCACATTCGCTCGATCGGCCCGATGCTCATGCCCAAAAGGATCGGGAGACATGGTGCGCAACACCAAGTTCCTCTCCTCCCCACCGCTTGTAAAGGTGATTTGCAGAGGACGCCCATATCCGTAGTCTTTTAATCCTCCCTGAAGACGCTGTCCCAATGGCTTGATGTCCAAAACTCTGGCATCTGGAAACCAACGCTGTTGAAGATAAGACTCCAAATGCTCTCGATTAATTTGAGGCATAAAAGGATGCTCTACTTTGCTCATACCCAGTTTTCCTTTTTGAAAGCAAACCTTAACCCAAACAAAACCCGGACCCCACTCATGAGAGAGAGACACCCACACAAGTTACATCACAAAGAAAGGTATAGCTTGATAAAAATCAAAAACAAGATTGACAGTGGTCAGCAAGGCCCAAGGATGGCTCTGCCGCTCTGTGAAGAAAGCACAGATGGAAGAAGACACACTTGCAAGATCTTGAATTTTGAGACAGAATAGCCACTGGAAAGATTCGATGGTTGGGGAGAACAGAAGAATGGCTGCTCGTAGGATTGTGTTACAGATAACCGTTTGCCTTGGACTTTGTGTCCTTATCGCTCAATGGAGTTGTAGCAACTCACTGAGGCTCCACCAGATCGCATAAAATCACGGACGGCCTTTGGCTGCATTGGGTGATGCCAAAGGCGACATCTACATCTGGGAGTGCCGCAGCACCGCTCCACCACCCTAATACTCAATGTTTGTGTGTTTTATGCGACACTAATACTCAATGTTTGTGTGTTTTATGCAACATCTACATCTGGGAGTGCCGCAGCATCGCTCCATCACCCTAATACTCAATGTTTGTGTGTTTTACGCTTGGTTCGTTTGTGTTTGGGCCTTGCGTATTTGGCCTGACGATAGCTGCTGTAGTATCCATTGTCGCGACGACCGCGGTAGAAGATCCTACGATATTTGAGGGCTCGATGGTCGATCTGTACATGAACGCCCCCTCGGTATAGAGAGGCGAAGGGATACCAGATCACCCGAAGGCCTTGTTTGTTGAGGGAGCGCCCCACTCTTTCCATCACAGAAGGTTTGACTCGACTCAAGCTGCGAGAAGGCAAGAAATCGATGGCCTTGCCTCGGATATGATAGGAGTGGCGATCTCCTCCAATTCTCCGATTATACGCAGGGTGTCGATAGGCATTGAGAACTTTTTGAATGCCTATCGGCTGCCCCTCTAGACCTTTGACAAGCAGGCGAAGAGTGTGCAAAACACGACGATAAAGTCTCTCACTTGGCTTCGCGGAGAAGAAATTCTTGAAATACAGATTGTGCGGATGAGGTGCCTCTCTCGCCCAGCGTGCCTCCCAAGAACCAACCTCACGGCTTGTCAATGTTGAAAGAGGATGATGAGGTGGTTGAGAGGGTAACACGGGAGAAGGATTTGAACCCATTGCGCCCAGAAGGATTACAAGTAGGAAGCCGTATGTCATTTCGCGTGAAACCGTGTGTTGAGGAAAAAGAACAGAGTAGCGCTCATTTCAATCAAGCCAAGAAGCCATACCAAGAGATGAAGAGCCGTGTAAGCGCAGCAGACAAAGGATGAGTATACAGCAACAAAACGATGTCTTTGAGCAGAGCAACAAAGAAGCCATGGGACCCTGAAAGAAAACCATGGGCCCCCAAGAGGAATTAAGTCGCCGATTGCGCTCCAAGTCTCATTGCAAGCGGTACATTACTTAGAGAGGAGGCTGCTGTCAAAGTTTTTTCTGTGGAGGTCTATGAAAACACTGACGATAACTACGACTCCCCATCACGAATCGCCGGAAGTACCGGCGTAGAGGTATCTGTTTCCAAAAGAACCGATAGATTTCTTCCGCAGTCACAACCCGTCGTCGATAACGTTGGTAAAATACTTTAAGCAGGTGGAGCATACCCGGCTGACCTCTTCGCCGTAGGATGTAATCCATTTCAACCAAGGCCCGCATACCGTACTTGTAGGAATTCCAGATCGTAGTTCGACGGTAGTTGGAGCCACAGGTCAGTGTTCTTGAGGGGTCTCTGTATGTGCGAACCCTTCTCAACTTCTTCTTTCGTCGCAGGTATTCAAAAGAGCAGAAGTTGCATTCAGACCAGGTTGCTACAGCTTCATCAAGCCAGCCCGCATTTCCATTCGCAGGAAAGACTCCTCGACCAAACCACATGTGTGACATCTCATGTCGCAACGCTCCCAGATGAGTCGCCACAATGGCTCCAGCATACTCCATACTGTGTCGATAACGCTTGCGACCAAACACACGCACCACAAGGTTCGTATGAGAATAGTGCCCAAACCTCTTCTCATAAAGCCTGAAGTAGCGTTTGATTCTTCGGGTCGCGTTGGCCACAATCCATTTTTTCTTTCCATACACAAGAACAGGGATCTCTCTATTACCGGAAGGTACCGTAAATTTCGAAAAACGATGTTTGGCTGAGAATAAGTGAAAAAACGGGGAAGAAGAGTTGTAGTACGAAGGAAAGCGCATCACCCATTTTGTATGTTTCACCTGCTCGACAGTCTTTCCCGCGTTGGAGACAACATAGTGTGGTCCACGACAATCATGCAGTTGGACCGTAAGCCACAATCGAAACTGATCCCCTTCAAAGTTCGCAGGTGCATACTGCTCCAGAAATCGTCGCTCTCTCCCCTCATTGTCAGTCATCCAAAAAAAGAAGTTCCGAACTCGTTTGGATTGATTAAACCGAATGAGTTTCTTTTTCACTTGGTACTGTAGCGTCATACGATAACGCTTCGCTCCAGTGACATTCTTGGTCAGCACCAAAAATCGAGTTTGGGAGCCAGGGTCCTTCATCTCTATCAAGGAAGAGGGCTTGAGAGAGGTTCCATTGAGTGTCACCTTCTGAATCGCAGGAGAGACAAGGTCAAACATCGGATAACCATTGCCAGCAGGAACAAAGACAACATGAGCTGTCGCTGTCGCTTGGTTTGTATCGCAATGAATGGAGTACTGCACCGTGAGATGCTGGATATCAATCGGTACAATATTCATACCGGGAGCATCATCCCCTGATGCCTGGAAAGAAGGGGGCAGCACAGCAACGGCAAGACTCTCCTTTTTGGAGTGAGCCCGATGCATACAAAAGGACCACAAGATCAACAGACCACTGACAATCCATACATACCGTGAATGTATTTTGGGGAATGTAGTTAACAATGTGACACGCATGCCCAGCCCTGCAAAGTTTCGAACGAAGCACCTGTCAAAGCGATGCTCGGTATCGCACTGTAACGGATTTCCGTAAATCCGTCAATCAGGAGGGGGCTTAACCTACGGAAAAAAAAGAGGGAGTGACGGCAAAAAAAGTAGCAGGCACTGCCACCCAAAAGAAATCAATACTGGGTTCACGAGCACATATCTTTCGGCAAGGCATTGAGGCAAGGGGCTGAGGATTGGTGTTTGAATGTTATAGTTTTTTGGTTTTGAGATTATCGTTCAAGACAGGAACGAAATCTTACGCTACGTAGGCATCGTTCCCTCTAACGAGTGAGTTGACGATAACGGATACGACGAGGTTGGTCAGCTTCGACGCCCAGGCGTGCTTTGCGATCGGCTTCGTATTCGGAGTAGTTACCCGAGAACCAGACCACCTGACTATCACCTTCGAAGGCCAGGATATGAGTGGCGATACGATCCAAAAACCAGCGATCGTGGCTGATGATGAGAGCGCAACCAGCATAATCGCTGAGGGCTTCCTCTAGCTCTCGAATGGTATTGATATCCAGATCATTGGTAGGCTCGTCGAGGAGCAAGACATTGGCCTGTTCCTTTAACATACAAGCGAGGTGAACACGATTGCGCTCACCACCCGACAAGACCCCAACCTTCTTCTGTTGTGCCTGGCCTGCAAAGTTAAACCGCGACACATAAGCTCGCGAGTTAACCTCCTGGCTACCCAATAAGATATGATCCGAACCGCCCGAGATAGACTCCCAGACTGTTAAATCTGGATCGAGGGCACGCTCCTGATCAACATAGGCCAGTTTCACAGTCTCACCGATGTTCAAAGTGCCACTGTCCGGTTGTTCTTGGCCAGTAATCATCTTGAACAATGTTGTTTTACCTGCACCGTTCGGGCCGATAATGCCGACAATACCGCCTTGCGGCAAAGCAAAGTTCATATCTTCACAGAGAAGCCTATCACCGTACCCTTTGGAGATATGCTCCGCTTCAATCACCGTTTTTCCAAGACGCGGTCCAGGAGGAATAAAGAGCTTGTTGCGTGCACGCTGTTCGTTGTCGGAGCTCAAGAGGAGTTCGTAGTTATCCAAGTGAGATTTGGCCTTCGCAGCGCGTTTTTTGGGCGACATTTGCACCCACTCCAGCTCCCGAGCCAACGCTTTAATTTGCTCTGATACACCTTTGTCTTTCTTGGTCAGTTGTTGATGCTTTTGCTCTAACCATGAAGCATAGTTACCTTTCCAAGGGATCCCTTCACCATTGTTCAGTTCCAGAATCCAGCCTGCCACATTGTTCAAAAAGTAGCGATCGTGTGTCACCGCGATCACAGTTCCATGATACTGCTGCAAATGATGCTCCAACCACTGAACTGTCTCTGCATCCAGATGATTGGTGGGCTCGTCAAGAAGGAGAATGTCGGGCTTTTGCAACAACAAACGACAGAGTGCGACACGGCGTTTTTCACCACCCGAGAGGACGCTCACATCCGCTTCCCCCGGTGGACAACGCAAAGCATCCATGGCCATTTCAAGTTGTGCGTCCAGATCCCAGGCATTGAGATGATCGATCTTTTCTTGAACATCGCCCTGACGCTCAATTAATGCTGTCATCTCATCATCGGTCATCTCTTCACCGAACTTATTATTGATCTCATCAAACTCTTTGAGCAAGGCTTCGGTCTCTGCGACACCTTCCCCTACGATCTCACGAACCGTCTTGGTTGCATCAAGCTCGGGTTCTTGGGGAAGATAACCAATGGAAAAACCGTCTGACAAGACCACTTCGCCGTTGTATTCGGTATCTTCCCCTGCCATGATACGAAGCAGTGTACTTTTCCCCGAACCATTCATACCCACCACGCCGATCTTGGCACCGTAAAAGTAGGACAGGTAGATATCTTTGAGGATGGCTTTGTTATAGATGTGTTTGCTCACACCCACCATAGAATAAATTACTTTTTTGGTATCTTGTGTCGACATAGAAGCAGCACTCTCACTCTGTTTGTTGTGAAACGAACGAATCTTCGCCAAACCATGCCAGGCTCCTGACAGGTCTTACCATCGCCCTACCCCGTTGAGACAGAGGACATACAAGCCCTCATAAACCCGCTGAAGCGACCACGCTTCAAGCAAACGGGACAGCAGACATACCACATCAGAACAATCAGGTCAAAAGGAAGCATGAGAAGTCATTCTTTTAGAGAAAACAAGGATGTGTAGAAGAGACACACAGTACGTGAACAACATGATGGACCGTCGTGTTGTGCAGCAGGGACTTCCATTCTCACAGTGAGAAAGGTATCGTTCTTATTGTCTTATGGCAACACACAATGGAGAGCCTTACTTATGGATCTTTCGCCCTTGGTAGAGCGTATTGAAAATAGCACAACACCACCAGAGCAGAGACAGGCATTGCAGGCCTTATTGTCTGCTCTGAAGCAAGCCTATCAAACAAACGGAAGTAAAGGTGTTACAGCACATATGAAGAAGCAGCTCGATCGACTTCAGTCGGAGGCCGTGACAGCGATCAACGAGCTGCGAGAGAGGTTGTAAGATGTCCGAACGTTTCCGTCTGGAGTCCTTGCGTATCAAAGGTTTTCGAGGATTTCCTGAGAATGCCGGTTGGCAGACCTTATCCCTGACCTCTCCTTGTACTGTCATCTACGGCATACAAGGCGGGGGCAAAAGCAGTGTGCTTCACGCCATCGCCTGGTGCTTGTTTGGACGCCATGTCGCCAACAAAAGCACCACAGGCATCCAGGAACGCAAAAACTGGTTAATCTTAAACCAGTACTCCAGTGAAGCCATCGTGGAGTTAAATCTTCGTCGGGGTTCCGATCGTCTTTGTGTTGTGAGATCAACAAAAAAAATACGAGGAAAATCTCCTTTCTTTTATACCAGTGAGACCTTGGGAAGTTCTACAAATGAAGCGGATCTATCCCAACTTTTGGGCATCGCTCTTGCAGACTATATGAGTTGTGTCCACCTCCACCAAGAGTTGGTCAGTGGTTTGATGTTGCAAGATCCTGCCGACCGCAAAAAATCTTTTGAGCGTTTGTTGGGGCTCACCGATCTACGCAACCTTTTGGACGGCATAAAAAAGACACGGACAGGGCCTGTGGTCAAAGACCTGAAGGGTCGGATGTCGCTTGTAACGCAGAAGCTTCAAGCTCACCTGGAGCTGCGCACCGAAGATCTGAACCAGGCTCGCCGTGAAGCCCGTAGGCTAGGCTGGTCCACGGTGACAGAGGAAGAAGTAACACAGCGATGCAATCGGCTGCTTAGAGGCTTGCGACAACTGGGCACACTACCTGAAGCCTTGGAAAGACGCTTGCAAAGCAAATACCTGTCCACCTCTCGGGGTCTCGCCCGTTTTCTTGAAGCGACCCGAGATGCGCTGCGCTGGCAACGAGAGCAACAACCATTACTTCAGCAAGAGCGTGCGATGCGTGCAGACAAGGAGCAGTGGCTCTCGCTCCAAAAGAAGCTCGCCTTAATGCAACAGTTTGTTGGAGATCTTACCAATGAGCTTACAGAGTTCCAACGAGAACATGGCACACTTGACACCCTACAGACCCAACTGGCAGCATCCCAAAGCACGGAGAAATCCGACAAGCTGAGAGAGTATACAGCCTTTTTACAAGCAGCCTTGACGCATCTCTCCACCTCTGAAACCGAGCACCCAACAGAGTGTCCCTTATGCCAACAAGGATCATTTGATGTTGATGGAACCAAAGCTCATCTTGTTCAGCAACTGAAAACATTGCAAAGAGTAGAGTCACAACAAAGTGTGCGAGAGGAGGCTCAAAAAGTACAACAACATGTAGAGACTTTACAAAAGCTCAAGAACAAATGGGAGAGAACCTGTGTTCGCGTGGAACACGGGTTGCAAGAGTGCAGTGAACAGATCCGTCAAAGCCTACCAAGCATTTCAGACCAAAAAGTTCAAGAAACATTACATGCGCTGATCTCCGATCTATCATCTGCAACAATCCATCAAGAGCCAGCTACAGTAATAGCTTATTTTATCGAACAAGTAGACACAGTGTTGGCACACTATGATCGCTGGCTGGAGGAGTTACAACACCAGGCCCGAGACGCACAAAAAGATTTCAGGAGTTGGGAAGAAGAACTAGAGACCTTGCACCAGGCACGTCTTATTTTGGACCTTGTAGAAGAAGTAGAAGATCTACAGCAACTTCACCACAACGATGACATCCAACAAGCCCAGGAAAAAGTTCAGGCCGTGGAGGTCTATGTTGAGCAGATTAAACAATTACAAAGTATCACAGAACAAACATTACAAGATCTGGCACAACAGAAACTAGGTACAGCGAGAGAAGCTATCGGTAACTATTATCGCAAGCTATCCGGCCGCAATGATTTCCCAGAGATCGTGATCGACGTGGAGAAATTTGAGGTACTGGCAGTGGACGACGGAGAAGCTGAAGTTGCCCTTCGCTTCTTCAACAAAGGAGACATCAACTGTGCAGCACTGAGCATCTTTTTGGCATTGGCTTCTTCCTCCCTGTTAGAGCATCATCTCGACTTTATTCTGTTGGATGATCCCTCCCAACATATGGATGAAGGACACAAACAAAAGTTATCGCATGTGCTTGCCCAGGTTCAACAAGAACGTCAACTTGTTATAGCAACCGCAGAGCCCGACTTTCTACAGATGCTGGAGGCAGCCCTGCCCTCTCCTCAGATCTTTCGAATCCAACAGTGGAATGCCCAGAAAGGCCCCACATGGGATCCTCCTTTGTCAAACGAGACTCGGCCCTAAACACGAACCTTCTCCGAAACACGGACCTTCTTAGGGATTAAGACGAACAGTACGAATGCGATAATTGTAGGTATCCGCAACATACAGACCAAAACCTGGAACAAAGGTAAGAGCATAAGGCTTGTTGAACTGAGCGGTGTTGTTTGCACCATCCTTTAAGCCCTGTATGGAGCCTGCGATGGTGGAAACCTGACCATCCGGAGCCAACTTGCGAATCCTATGGTTTTGCATATCAGCGATATACAAGTTCCCACTCTGATCCATTGTAAGACCATGAGGCTGATCGAACTCTGCAGTGATGCCTAAGCCATCTTTACGACCAGCGTTTCCACTTCCAGCAAGGGTTGTGACTTTTCCTGTTAAATCAACCTTGCGTATTTTATGGTTAAAGGCATCTGCAATATACAACATATTATTTTTGTCGATGACGATGCCAAAAACGAAATTAAATTGTGCGGCACCTCCTTGTCCATCTCGGTAGCCCTGTGTTGAGCCAGCTATCGTTGTGACTTTCCCGGCTCGATCGATCTTCCGAATTCGGTGATTCAATGTATCGGCAACAAACAAGTTACCATTTTGATCAACCGTTATCCCCTGTGGTTCATTAAATTGCGCTGAAGTACCTATGCCGTCAGCACTACCTGCATTCCCACTTCCAGCGATAGTTGTAACTTTCCCAGTCGAATCAACCTTGCGAATTCTATGATTATTGGTGTCGCAAATATAAAGATTACCTTGTTTGTCGATGGCGAGTCCATGAGGTTCATAAAATTTTGCCGCAGAACCTACTCCATCTTGATAACCTTGTGTTGAACCGGCAAAGGTCGAGACCTCTCCCGAAGGTTTAATCTTAAGAATGCGATGGTTCAATGTATCTGTAATATAAAGAATGGCCCCGCTATCGACGACAATCCCATAAGATCGATAAGCGAGAGGGCTCTGATTCAGAGACCCTGTCATGGTCTTCACACCCTTTTGAATTTCTACCTCTCTCTCTCCAGAACCCTCAGCAGAGCCTTCCTCTTTCTCAGCAAACTCGGGACGTCTTTCTACAACAGTACCTGCATCAGCGACAACCGCATCAGTAGCACCGGAGTCAACACCAGCATCCAGGATTTGACCCGTCGCAGGATCACACTTTGTAGCATCTGTAGGGGAACCCGACAGCTCTCGAAAAGGTCGACGAGGGCAACTCGATGTTCCTTCGAAGATAACTCCATCACAGCCACAATACTTTTTCAACAGAGCCGCACAAGGATTACTCATACATTGTTTCTGACTTGAACATCCCGAAACATATCCACAAAACCCTTTCTCCTTTGGACAGTCCTGTGATGTACTACAAGAGTTTCCTCCATCAACAGCCCCCTTCAAAGAAAGAGAGCTATCACAGGCAAAGAGTTGCATCAAAATCACGATACAGAGAAAAACGAACCTCAAAATAACCATGGAATAATACCTTTCTCTATCAAGTGTATCTAGATTCGTGTAAAGGTTGTACATATTGCATGTCATATCGGTGTAACACGCCAACACTTGTACGACTCTCAAAGGTGGACACATTACAACAGACACACTTATCCATCCCCTGACAGCCCACACAGACTTAATGGTTGGCTTCTACTATAGCCTCGATGGAAAACGGATTGCAACAACTTCCGAGGATATGACCGTCAAGAGATGGTGTTGTCCTTAACCTCTCTTTTTGAAGAACAAAGTAGGAATAAACAAGTTACTATCTGATTGGGTTCCAAGACGTTTTCCTAAGAGAAATCATTCAGAGATGTGCAAGCAACTATCGACCTGATTTACAACAAACACGATCCATCTTCGCATGGCTCAGCAAAGAGCCCCTCGCCAGAAAGACCCTTGTGATCTTACACCAACACCCTCACTTGCTTTGTTATGGAGAGGGAATGGAGAATTCCATAACACACCAGGGGATCTTCTATTTGAAAGCAAGTCAGAGCGCAAAGAAGCTAGCGGCCAAGGTCGCTCACCTGGCATTGCACTTAAAATTTCCCAAACTTTTTACAAACCATCAACCTTGTCTTATACAAGTGCGATCTTGGCTTCAAGCCGAATCACAAGCTTGGTCTCTAGAGATACAACTACTACGAGCTTTTGGGGCGGCAAAGACATACTCATTTGTAGTAAAAATGCCCCAAAAGACAGCGAGACCTCTTGCCACACAGATCTATCGATTGTTTTTGAAATACCCCAATGGAGTAGAGGAGCTTCCAAGCTTGTTCAAAGATTACCTGTTGCGTTGCCAGCAACAAAAATCCGACGGAAGTCGGCTCAACCATTTGCCCTGAAGGGTAAACTGTTCGGAGTGCGTTTTAGCGAACGTCTCACCCTCAGAATGGTGACTCCACAGGCTACAAACAAAACCCAAGACACTGTATCAGAACGTTTTTTAACAATACAAAAGCATTGATACCCTGGGACAACCCCTCAAGAATTCCTACGCAACAACAAGCATCAAACTACATTAATTCGCAGCCTGTTTCGTTTCATGAATATACAGGAGATGTCCCACGGATATACAGGAGAGTTCGCTATGTCCATTTCTTTGACAGGCTATCAGGCTCCCGTCCTATACTTTCCAAGCAAATTTATCGATGGTATCCCTTCCTATATGCCGGTCTATTCGACCAACTCAAAGGAGAGAGAGTCAAAGGTTTTTCCGTTGATTTTCAATGTAACCTTGTGCTCACCCAAGACCAATCGACGTGTTGTCATCAGCCTCATCGGGTGCTTTTTCTTGATGCTTTTTGAGCTTCCTTCTTTCGCTTCCAGTTGTTTGAGTTTAAATACCTTTTTCCCTCTCCGTTTCCTATCACTTGCAAACTCCATCAAATAATCTATCAACAAGTGCTGGGTTTCATGTGAGGAAAACACCAAACAAAACTCAAAGACTTCACCGACTTTCACCGTCGGTGTGGTGGTATAAAAGTCGGTAATTGTAATATTTGGCTCTGCCCCAAAACCAAGCATTTCCAGAGCACCAGAGTGTCCCTTCTTGACAAGTGTTCGCAAACTATGTCGCGTAAGAAAGTCCATTTCTTTTTCACTTTGGGCTTTACTTTCTTGCCACCGTCGCAGCGTTTCCACCACCACCTCTGGCTCAAGTTTGCTAATGTCATTGAGATGATTGGCCACAGAACGAGTCACAAAGCGAGTGGGATCACAATACAGTAATTCAAGGATAGGGAGAGGCATCTCCCATCCGATGGAAAGGCCCTGCGCCCAGGGAAGTTTGGGTCGTGTCCCCTCACTTGCCCAACGACGTACATGATAGTTTTCATCCCTTGCACACGTTGTCAGATAGGCGATCGTCTCTTCCGGAAACTCATTGAGAAAAAAACGTATAGCATACTCAGCAGAAAAACGTTTGGTCATTTCCTTAAGAGCATTTAAAGAGATGTTAAGATACTCTTTCAAGCAGCCATAACGGGCGACAAAGAGAGAGAGAGGAGCGAAAATAAAGTCTCCAAAGTCATCGTCCGATTGGGTTGGATCAAGCTCTTCCGGTAGAGCACGAAGTAAGATCGCAAGTGCAGTTAAATAATCGTCTGGCAAATGTTGATGCAGACAAGTTGTCATATGCGCCAATCGCTCTTTCAACTCCTGTTCGGGAAAAAGAGCGACGACATCTTCTTGAAATGCAGAGCTAGGAAATTCAGGATAAGCCGCAGCGATCAATCCTGCCAAATAAGACACCTTACCAGGATTAAAAAACTGATCTTTGAGAGAAGCCATGTACATCCATGTTCAAGGAAAGCCATGACGTCTTGCTCAATACATGGGCCATGACCAGCTTGCCTATTTGTGCTTTTTACAGGGGGGTGCAGGCGAAGATCCTGCACAAGCGCGATGAGCGTCTCAACATAGCAAAAGCCAGGAGAAGAAACAACAACATGTAGGGTGGTGGCAGACTTGAATTCGGGTACTTCTGCTAACAATGGCTGAAAGACATTCCTTGCTTCTGCAAGCAAAGAAGGCTGGTTTTCCTTCAGTCCCATCACATACCCATGATTACCATTGTCCAGAAGGTGAGTTGGAAGAATC
>JALTMC010000686.1 GCA_027005175.1 Myxococcales bacterium | reverse complement strand
TTTTAGAGCAGCGTCAGATGCAACGAACACTGCGTGAAGAGATCCCCGACCTGTCAGGCACATCTTTTGTGCCGTCTCTGCATGATGCCCCAACAGAGAAAGGTCAGATCCCGTTCTCCAGTGTGGTTGTAAAACGAACAGGTTCTTCACCAGATCATTCCAGCCTCGAATCCATGCGCAGTCAAAAGTATGCAGCGTTGGAAGAAGGCCTTGTCATAGCTTCACGCTATGAGCTACTTGCCTTCCAAGAAGAAACTCCAATAGGCAAAACATATCTAGCAAAGGATCGCAGAGAAGAAACACATTGTATCCTTAAAGTGCTCCGGCCGGACCTGACAAACAACCCCGAAATTCAGGGTAGATTTGCCCAGCAGCTTGAAGAGTTTTGTCAGGCGAGTAAACACAAAAGTCTTGTCACGTATTACGACTATGCCACCGATACAACAAGCGGCCTCATGTACTTTACCATGGAGCATATCGATGGAGAGACACTGGAAGATTTGTTGAAGCAAAGCGATGAAGTGCCCCCCCTACCACTACGGCACTCCTTGCGTATTTTACAAAGGGTGGCTCGCTCACTCACTCACATTCACAATCGGGGCTTTGTTCACCGGGATATCAAGCCAGACAACATCATGATGATGCCGGATGGCGACTGTAAGTTGATGGACTTTGGCCTTATCACCAACATCTCATCCACACAGCCAAAACTCTATACCAGCATCTTGGACACGGGAGAAGAGCCCATTCCCCGAGCAGCAGACCTGCAATCAGCCAGCAGCGATATCTACGCATTGGGGGCTCTCACCTATCGATTGCTCACAGGAAAATATCCCTATCCCGACGATATCCTGCCACCCAGTGTCTACCACGACACCTTTCCCTACACACTCAACAGCATCGTACTACAAGCACTAGAAACACTACCCGAAGACCGCCCATCCTCAGCAGTCCTCTACATTAAAGAGGTGACGGAAGCCATTCAGCCCTTGCTACCCAAGCCCCTGCCGGGAGAAGAGCTACCCCCTCTCTCAGAACCCCCGTCGTACGACTCTCACCGCTCCTATCCATCTGCACGAACAGGCTCAAAGCCTGGGATCAAAGAGTTTTTTGTCCAGATGTACAGTAAATTTTTCCGCTACTCCCTCACCAAACAAGCTCGCCAACAACGCCGCAGACGTATACGCTTTTTCTCCTTTCTCTTCCTACTCTCACTCCTCCTTGGCACAGCCGCTTGGTGGTTTTGGAATTAATGCAAAGCGACCCTTTGAGGAGCGTCATGAAAAACACCAAAAAGAAAACAACATGGAGTATTCCAAAGGGCAGAGCTATCACAATGATTTCCTATCGAAGCTGGATTGTCCCAAAGAGCTTACTGGCTCTATGCCTGAGCCTGACTCTGTGGAGTGACCCTGTGGAGTCTGCTGTTTATCAGTTTGTACCCTTCTCCAAAGCACAAGCCCACTGGATCGATATCTTACAACAGCCACCTCTGCGCTCTTTGCCTGAAGCTCGATTGTTGTTGCGCCTTCTCCAATCTTCCCAATTTCAAACCATACGACGTGGCGGTGTGTTATCTCCCACTTGGTTTAGCAACATTGAGAATGGGAAACTGCTCATCAATGAACACGAGTACAACTCCCTGGCACGCATGTTCTCGCTCTACGCTGATGCGACCAAGAAACGACTGAAGCGGGTCACTCGAACAACCCTATTCCACTATTGGACAGGGGGTTGGAGTCCGTGGTTGTGGCATCGAATATTTGCGATAAAACTCTTGCCCGGTCTGTTGCATGCCGTCGCTCGTCTTCGGTTTCGCAATATGGTTCGTAAAAGGCTCACATGGTTCTATCCTCTGGAAACCCAAGAGGAGGTTCTTGCAGGACTTCTCACCCAGATCCGATTTTTCCAGCAGCTCCGCAACAATACAGCAATGAATGCAGGGTGGAACCTCTTCCGTTTTGGTCGCCTGGATCGAGCGTACCAAAGACTTTGGCGAGTCTGGAAGACAGGTGGGGTTCAAGGCATACACTCTTGGCACAAAACCTTTGCTTCACGCCCAACCAGTGTGCTTTCCCCCACATACTCCCTGTACCCGATCACAGCCTTCTTTCGCATCACCCTGAGTAAGAAACGCCCCCCCTTTCAGCTCAACCGCAAACACATGGACTCTTTGCTGTGGAAGCCGCGCTCCACACTACGGCAAGACATCATATCTGAGATAAAATTGCTACAAAACTACCTCTCCTTCATCCAACAAAAAGTTCCTGTAAAGATAGAAAAGATCATCACGAAGCGATTAAAGCGCATGGGTATCTCGCGTTCCGAACGACGCGCAGAGTTGTTTGCCGCGCTGTGGCGTCGCCAGCTTCGAAGCCATTACAACAACAATCTGCTGGTCCAGCGATTCAAAAACAAGCAGCGCATCAATCGTCGTGCCTTGAAGATTCTCAAAAATCCTACGAAACACAAACAACTCCAACAAGCCTACCAGCAAGCGTTGTACAGTTGGTGGAAAAAAGCACCACCGCCGGTCCAAGCAAGTGGGATGGAGAAAAGAAAGAAAGAGATCAAGATCGTCACCCCACCCAGAGCGTTTCCATCACCACATCGATGAGGAAGAGATATCTCTCAACATACTCCCTTGACGCTCTGAAAGGCGTTTGCTAGGCTCCCCCACGGACTTTCGTCCAACGACAACGTAAAATTTAACAGACAGGAAATTATTTGTGGACCTTGTTGGGTTAACGACAAGAACGATGTTTAAAATCCATAGAGAAAGGAGCCCGCAAGCTGTAATGAGTAAGAAGAAGAAGCGCCGTCATACCAAGGTGGACTCAGCACCCCAATCTACTGATACACCAAAGTCACAAGCTCCAAGCGCATCCCCAGCAACCGAAGCAAAAACGGAAATACATACGATGGATCGACCCGCTATTTCATATCCCCCACAGGCCTATTATCCCGCTCCACCGAGCTTTCGTGTTTTCTCTTTCTTATTTCAGGTGGCTTTAAGTGCTGGGATTCTTTTGCTAGCCCTGAAATTTGCTCCTGAGATTTTTCTCAAAACAGCTTCCAGTTGTAAGGTCAAACAAGTCAAATACGATCCTGCAGGCAATGCGGTGGTTTCGTTCCGATGTGGTGAACAAGAAAAAGACGTCACTGTCGCACGAGGAAAAGCTGGCCCTTCGGGGAAAGCCTGTTCCATGCAGGTGGAGCGTAGCTTGTCCCACACAACATTGCTCTTTCAG
>JALTMC010000685.1 GCA_027005175.1 Myxococcales bacterium | reverse complement strand
GGCCTATGGCTTCTTCGACCTCGGAAGTGACTCAAAGGGCCCCCTTTGCTTTTTCCATTGCGGTGGGTGTTCTTCTGGCGACCAGCTTGTCGTTTTTGTTTTCTTTGGAGCGGTATATCAACTTGCTTATGATACGAGACAATCAAAGCAAACAAACGGCTCGTGACGCGATGCAAGTTTCACAGGAACTCGTGGTTGCACGGGATGAGGCGGTTGCCACGGCACAGGCCAAGAGTGTCTTTTTGGCCAATATGAGTCATGAGATCCGTACACCTCTCAACGGAGTGATTGGAGCGGCTAGTCTTTTGGTTGATTCCTCTCTGGAACCACAGCAGCGAAGTCTTGTACAGACCATTCAGAAGAGTGGTGAGTTGCTGCTGGGGATCATCAATGACATCCTTGATCTATCGAAGTTGGAAGCCGGGCATGTCACTCTGGAACCGCAAGTGTTTTCCATTCGAGAGTGTGTAGAGGATGTATTGGATCTGTTTGCCCAAGCTGCTTGGGAGAAAGGTCTCGATCTGGCCTATCTCATGGATCACGATGTTCATCCAAGGGTGGAGGCGGATGCTTTTCGCCTCCAACAAGTGTTAATTAATCTTGTGGGAAATGCTGTAAAATTTACCCCTCATGGGGCGGTTGTTGTCGAAATTCATCAGCAAGGTCCAGGTGTTGTGGAACTTAGTGTTCGAGATACAGGGATAGGTATTCCCAAAGAAGAACAAAATAAGCTCTTTCAACAGTTTCATCAAGTTGATCCTTCCACAACTCGACGCTTTGGTGGGACCGGATTGGGACTTGCGATTTGTAAGTATCTGGTCTCTCTCATGGGTGGAGAGATCTCTCTCTCCAGCTCTGCCGACATGGGCTCCATCTTTACCTTCTCCATCCAGGTGAAGCCCGTCGCGCTATCGGAGGATGATAAAGAAGACTTTGAAGCTCTCGAAGGGAAACGTTTGCTGATCCTTGAAACCAAAGATGTGACTCGGCTTTGCATGGTTGCAAATGCTAATGTATGGAATATGAGGGTCATGGCTACGGCATCCTGGGAAGAGGCAAAAGGCTGGCTCAAAGAGCATCAATTTGACGTGGTGTTGCTATCGTCCTCTTCTCTCGCTTCCGAAGAATTTGTCCGAAAGATCGCCAACCTTCAACCCAAGACCCCTGTGATATGTTCGACCTCTCTGGCGGACGCCTATAGCCGATCCAGCCGAGAAAACACGCTGTTTTCTGGTGTCCTACTCAAGCCCTTGCGGCGGGGCCAGATGCTGAATGTTCTGACAGCGGTGTTTACCGGACACTCTCCAGAGGCTCGCTCGCGAGCCTCCTTACAGCGCAAAGACTGGGGGGAGTCTATGCCATTGCGGATCCTTGTGGCCGAAGACAATCCCATCAACCAACAGGTTATTTTACAGATCCTGGAGCGGTTGGGGTATGCTCCTCTCATTGTGCCGCATGGATTGGAGGTGCTGCAAGCTCTAGAGAGAGAGTCCTATGATATGTTGCTTTTGGATATGCAAATGCCTCACATGGATGGTCCCACCACTGCGCGTGAAATTCGCAAACGTTGGTCTCGCGAAGAGAGACCTTATATTGTTGCGCTCACTGCCAATGTGATGCGTGAACATCGCGAGCGATTTGAGGAAGCTGGCATTGATGACTTTCTTGGGAAGCCCATCCAAGTGGAAGATCTGATGCGAGTGTTGGGGCATTATGCACAACAAACACAGCGTCGTAAATCTCTTTCGCTGCAAGATGAGCAGGATCTTTCAAGGGTAGACTTTCGAACTCCTGCTCGTCTTGCTGTGATTCGTGCGTCTGTTACATCTGCTGCGACCTTGAAGGTTCTGGCTCGTGAACCGCTAGAACAGCTTCAAACCCTCTGTGAACAAGGTTCTGTTTCGTTTCCCGAATTGGTGAACGATCACATTCGAAATAGCAAGCAGATACTGGGGCAAATGAAGCAGGCCATCAAGGATTCCGATTGGCAAGGTCTGGAACTGCTAGCTCATTCCTTGAAATCAACCAGCGCCATGTTTGGGAGCGAAATGGTCAATATGTTGTGTTACCAACTTGAGCAAGCTGTCCAAGATGAATCCTGGGATTTGGCTTCTTCTCTCACTCACAAAATGGAAATGTCATTGACCATGACAAACCATGCCCTCCTTGGATTCATTAACGAGGGCACGACCGTTCCTTTTCCTTGACAACATCTCGGTGGGGAAGAGGATTGGGAGAGAATGTCCAGTCTCTATCTTGACGTTGTTGCTTCCGATGCAGACGGCCAGTTTTCCATCAAGGTGAGACCTGCGATAAGTATCGCGATCTGGATATAGATAAACCAAGAGTAGCAGTTTGATAGAAATGTTCCTGAAACACACCATCCCACCAGGGCGGGGAAGATCGAACGCAGCAAAGCCTCTGTATACCACTCTCCTTTTTCAGAGAGTCGCTGTTCCTTGGCCCACTTCCCCAGTTGGTACGAACGCAGCAAGGAAAAGAAGATCAGTGGGAAGAAGAAAATCGAGCCGAGAAGACCAAGTTCTCCAATGATCTTAAACCAGGCACTATGTGTATCCACAGGTTTCCAGTGTGCGGGATCAACAGCATAGCTTAAGTAGTTGGGCACAAAGGTTTGTAGCCCAACACCAAACAGTGGGTTGTAGAGGAACATACGGGTTGCGCTGTACCAGGCATCAAGGCGTCCCTGGGCTGAAGCGTCGATCTCACCCACATTGGATTGTCGCTTGGTGATGAGGGTTAATACAGCTCCTCCCACTCCCATCGCGCCTGTGGCGAGTAGCAAGGTTGGAGCAGAGATACGGCTCTGTGCTACTGCCAAAGTGCCAGCCGCAAAACCGAGAAAGCCACCGCGTGACTTTGCAAAGTAAACCCCACCACAGATGATTAAAAATCCCACCAGAAAAAAGGCTTTAAACCGCTTTTTGGGTGCCATGATTAAGCAGTTGAGCAAGTAGGGTAAGCCTGTGGCAATGAGCATCTGCGCGTAGTCATTGGGATCTTCGAGAAGTTGTCCGATACCGACACGCCCTTCAATGAGTTCGGCAGGAGAGGCCGTAAATCCTTTGTAGACACCCATCACCCCCAAAACCACGGTGAGCCACATGGTGGTGGAGACGTAGTTGCGAAAAGCGCGAGGCGGAGCTGCAAGGTTCGCGATGGCGTAAAACAGCAACGCGATCTTCAACCAGACCTCAAACAGAAAAGTCTGACTGAGGCCTGGATAGGAA
>JALTMC010000684.1:778-3253 GCA_027005175.1 Myxococcales bacterium | reverse complement strand
ATATATGCAGCGTATTTTGGGTTCAAATCCCGCACAACTTCGACTTGTCCGGGATAAGCTCAAAGAACTCCAGAATCAGGACCTCCCACGTGTCGCTCCTCCTTTAGAGCACGTTGGGGACTGGGCTCCTCGCCTGTCTTATGGTATGCGCTTGCACCTACTTCACTCCGCTGTCTTCCTGCTCGGAGTGAAGACCATCAACACCCTGGATCGGTTTCAAGACTTCCTTGTTGATCTGTCAGCAGAACTTGGAATTTCACCCGGTGATGTCGATATCTTTGGCTTGTTTAATATCGGTCGCGAGGCTACTCAGTTGAGTGTCAAAGACTGTTTGGAGTTTTTTGAACTGGAATTGGGCGCGACAGAAGCAGAGATTCGAAAGTCCCATCGCAAACTGGCCAAACGATACCATCCCGATAAATTTCATGCTTTGGGTCCAGAGTTCCGACGGATGGCCGAACACAAGATGAAAGAAGCAAATATGGCACTGGACATCTTGTTGTACCGTGCCGATCGCAACCTCTAACCTACATTGCAACAGGTATCGATGATGATTGAATTCGATGTGGAGCAACACCACGACAGAAGAAACTTATCCCAAAAAACGTTATCCACTTTTGAGAAACTCCTCGATTCTCTCATGTAGTTTTTTGTCATCCAAGAGCTGTTCAGGATTCTCAAACCACTGAACATCTTCTTTGCGGAACCAAGTCAACTGTCGTTTGGCGTAGGTGCGGGTACTTTTTCCTATGCGCTGTCGAACATCGGCAGCGTCCATCGTACCATCCAAGACCTGATTAAGCTCGCGGTAGCCTATGGACTGCATCGGTTTCAGAGTTGGAGGATATCCGCGTTTTCGCAACACATGAAGCTCTGTACTCCAGCCTGCTCTCAACATCATATCGATACGTTTTTCGATAGTTTGGTAGAGGGTTGCTCGCTCCGGCATCAGACCGACAATCAGAGAGGGGTAGCGTCGCTCTCTATGCCCGTGTTCTGCGGCGAGGTCCGTAAAAGTACGCCCACTGATTTGATACACCTCCAAAGCTCTTACGATTCGGATGCCATCCCGAGGTGCAATACGAGCACCCGCAACAGGGTCAACTTCAAGTAGCTCTCGATGCAACACATCAAGACCTTCTTGTTCGCGTCGTTCATTCAACTCTTCACGCACTCTTGGATCAGAGGGGAGGTCAAACAAACCATGGAGTAGGGCTCGGATATAGAGCCCTGTTCCACCTGCCACAATCACTTTCTTTCCACGCGATATGATGTCCTTAATGGAGCGATCCGCTGCACGTTGAAAGCAGGCCGCATCAAAAGATTCATCAGGTTCTATGATATCGATCAGATGATGGCGGATCTCTCCACACTCTTCCGCAGAGACCTTCCCTGTCCCAACATTAAAATACCGGTAAACCTGTAAGGAGTCGGCACTCACAACCTCGCCACCCAAGCGACGAGCTAACTCGATCGCGACACCACTTTTACCACTGGCAGTTGGGCCAACAACAACAACAATCGGAGGATTTGAATTTGCTTGTGAAGAGGACATCGTTTCTCATAAATGGTGGGAAAAGAGAGACTTGTGACACAATCCGAGAACCGAGAACAAACAGCTGTCGAGATTCAGGTTCTGTGAAAACGCTTCTCTAAGTCAGATTGAGGAAACTCAATAAATACGGGGCGACCGTGGGGGCAGTGAGCCGAGAAGTCTATCTCATCCATTTGTTGGAGGAGAGCACGAACCTCGTCACGACTGAGAGGATGAGGCCCTCGCACCGAACCATGACAGGCCATTCGCATCAGGATCGTGTCCCGACGTTCATCCAATGTCGCCGTACGCTTTCCTGCCGCCAACTCCTCCAGAATATCACGAATAAGGTCATAAGGCTGAGCATCTTTAAGATAAGCCGGAACAGCTTTGAGAGCATAGCTTTGCCCACCAAAGGGCTCCAAATCTATCCCTAAACGCGCAAGCTGTTCCAGGTATTGTTCTGCCTGCTGTGCTTCTGTCAAACTCAGTTCCAACCGTGGAGGAATCAGATAGGGTTGTTGGGGGATACTCGATTTTTGATAATCAGCCACCAATCGTTGATAGCTGATGCGCTCATGAGCTGCGTGTTGATCGATCATCAACATCTTTCCCTTGGTCTCCAAAACCAGGTACATCTGGGCGAACTGGCCGATATACCGTAAGGATGAGAAAAATGTGTTGCGCTTAAGCTTCTCTTCTTGCGGTGTGGAATACGGGACGGATGCTGCCACAGACTGTTGTGTTGGCGACGGAGATGATTGTTGTGCTGGCGACGGAGATGATGACTTCGCACCAGGATCCCAGCCTGGAAGAAAGGGCAACCCCGACTGGGCTGAAGGTAGGTGAGGCAAAGCTTCACTTGCAGGGTCCGACGTAACAGGTACAACCAAATGTTGTTGCTCTGCTGCACGAAGGAATCGCTCCCGAAACTCTTCAAA
>JALTMC010000684.1:0-768 GCA_027005175.1 Myxococcales bacterium | reverse complement strand
TAACAGATGGGCAGCTTCTGTTGATGCTTTCTTGCTCGCTTGAGAACTTGATGTTGCATGAGAGCTTTCTTCAAAAGAAGGGGCTGGAGATGCACCAAAGGGGAGTGTGGAGGATTGTGTTGAGAGTGGTGGAACACTCACATCTTGAGAGTCTGGAGCAATGGTTGGAACGGGGCCTGGCTCATGCCCTTTCAAGGTCATCTGTAGCCAGGGAGCACGCGCCAATACATTGCGTAACGTTGTAAGCAGGCGACTATAAACCTCGTGCTGTCGATGAAATCGCACTTCGATCTTTTGTGGATGAACATTCACATCCACCTCTGTTGGGTCCAACTCCAAAAACATAACAATGTAAGGAAAGCGACCCTTCTCGATCGTTCCACGGTATGCTTCCTGGCATGCATGAGCCAAACTGCGATCACGGATAAATCGACCGTTGACAAAGAGGTAAATGCCCTTTGTCCCCTTGGTGGTATGAGTCGGCTCGGAGAACAAGCCATGGAGCTTGAGCCATCCCATCGTGGCTGACACAGGGTAGGTAGACTCCCCCACCTGGCGACCCAAGAGAGCACTCACACGTTCGCGTAAATCATGTGTGGTTTGTGCTTGCAGTTGGGTACGCCCGTTATGGGTCAGACGAAATCGAATGTCGGGATGTGCCATCGCTAGCCGGGTGATTGTCTCCGCGATATGAGAGAACTCGGTTCCGTCTGTTTTTAAGAACTTACGACGCCCAGGAACATTGAAGAAGAGGTCCTGTATTTCAAC
>JALTMC010000683.1 GCA_027005175.1 Myxococcales bacterium | reverse complement strand
GTTACAGGGGGAGGGGTCTTATGACAAATTGGGAGCACTGAATCTCTGTACATTTTATCTTAAGGGCAAGTAGCAAGTAGCAAGTTTTCACAGATTTGCCCCCCTTTTTGGGATCGCACCCTGTTAGAAGTCCGTATGATATTCATTCGATCGACTCTCTCAAAAGAGAAAAAATGAAGGGAACTCTCCCAAAAGAGAAAAAACGAAGGGAACTCTCTCAAAAGAGAATTCTGTGAATTGTTTAATATGCGTACTTATTCTATTTATCAGTCATATGCGAGTGCTGTTTGAGGGTGGCACGTATCCTGCTTAGAGGATGTGTATTCGTTTGGGCATAAGTAAGTTTATGCACTTTTTCTCTTCGATTGACAGAAATGTGTAGCCAATACCTTCTATGATCGAAGAGGTCATAAGCCATCACAAAAGGAGATTTGGAAATGTCGGAATCAAACAAAACACAAGCTCGACGCCTCGGTCTTGGTCTTTTGGTTATTGTTTTGCTACTTTCTTTGGGGGGGCTCTGGCGTTGGAAAGCCAAAGGAGGGATGGGTAAGTCGTCTGCTCAGGGGGTTCCTATGATGGGGTGTGGAGGCAGTGCTTCTGTTGGTGTTTCCAAGAAGAAGTTGGTGACTGATAAGTTGGGTGCAAGTACAACAAATATCGGCAAAAGTACCACCTACTATTATTGGAGGTGCTATATGACATGCAATGGGACAACCATGCCGATCTTTATCTGTGCAGAATCGGAAGAAAAAGGAGGACTTCAAACTGCTATTTCTGTTTGTCAGACAAAATCGAATGACGCTAATTGTAGGTATGAGCGTGTTGAAGCTACAACGGCACTCTGTACAAACACAGGCAATACAAAGACGAAGATCTCAGGTGAGAACAGTACTATTTCAGTCTCTCCTACAAAAACGTTAACAACCTTATCTCCCACGAAGTCTGGAGCATCTGGTACAACAGAAGGTGGCGCAGTGGCTCCTGTTGCGAAAAAAAATCTGATTACTGTTCATGGGTATGGTAATAAGGTTACGGAGATAGTCGGCACAGCAACCTGTGTATATGGTAGGGTCGTAACAGCTGATACGAGTATCCACTTGGGAGGGAAAGGCAACACCATTACAGCAAATGCAATTTGCAAGGTACAGAATGTAGCCAGTACACAGGCCACATCAGCTGCCGAGGACCCAGGAAATAAGGGCAAAGCTCAAGGAAAGCAAGGGAGAGGCCCTGAGGTTACAGGAAGCGCATTTTGCGAACACAAATATAAGCACGTAGCTAACCCTCCTTCGTACTGGACGATTCGTTGTCAATTCTAAGTTTCCCAATGACCGCATGACCCACCTTTCCCCTTATTGACTTTCCCCCCCATTTTTATTAGGTCTAATTCTTTCGTAGTTTTTTAGATCTGTACTTGTTCTCCGTTTGGGTAGGGTCAATATTTGATGTCTGAGCGTTCTTCTGAAAAGGGAGACTCCCCAAAGGAAGAGTCGGCTTCTTTTCAGGAGCATCTTTCTCTTCAACAATCTCTTCACACTTTTCCTGGACTTTCAAAAGTGATCCCCCTTGTTCAGGAGGGATTTTTTTCTAGGCTTTTTTCTCTGTGGTACTTTGGGCCAGCCTTTGCGACTGTTTTGGTAGGGCTGGTTCTTCTCGCTTTACTGCAACTGCTACTCCATACGAACTGGATCGGTTATCTCTATGCATACGAAGTGATTCTCGGCCTCTATTTCGGTGGTCTTACCATTTTTGGAATTGTACGAATTGCCAATGTCTCCTTACCTCTTTGGCTTGTTCTTCTTCCTGCATGTTTGACCGCCTTACTTTTGTGGTGGCAGTTGCCTTTCACATGGTTGAGCTTTGTATTGGTACCTGCTCCGATCCATGCCATGAGCAAGTCCTCTTCTCTTTTTCCCGCTTTCGTGGGTTCTTTCTTTTCGGCTGGTTTGGTGGAAGAACTTTTTAAATCGATACCTGTTTGGCTCTTTCTAGGATTTTCAGCGATTTTGTCTCGAAGGAGAGACCACCTCTTTATTAAAGGACGTATGCATCCTTTGGTTGCTGTTGTGATTGGAGTAGCCTCTGCTGTGGGTTTCATTCTCGTAGAGACATTGCTTGGATATGTCCCTATGCTGCAACAGCAAACGAACTCTCTTATGGGGATGATGTTGCTCATCCCACGCTTACTCACAGGTATCTGCGGGCATGTCGCTTGGGCTGGAATCTTTGCCTACTTCATCGGTCTCTCTCGCTTTTATAAATGGCGGGGTGCTCTCCTTTTGTTGTTCTTTGGGTGGGTTGTCTCTGCCTCTTTGCATGGCCTTTGGAATGCGTGCCAGCAGGTTAATATTCCAATAACAGGTGCTGTTGTGGCACTCACGGCTTTCGTGATGTTCGTTGCCTACTTGTACAAAGCCAAAGAGTTCTTTTCCCAGCCAGCGGTTCAAAGAGTATTCGCTGAGTCCCTCACACAGGTTTCAGAAGGCTCACTTGGAGTTGAGGCGCAAGGAAAGGAGACAAAAAGGACATCGACAATGGCTACACTTGTTCCTTTTCAAACTTTGATGTTTGGTCGCTTTGGAGAGGGTTTCATTCCTGAAGAAGAAGGGGATATCGTCCCTGTCGCTCCCTCCAGTCCGAAGCAATCTGTCGATCAAACCATGCAACTGTTGCTTGAGGTCGATGCGAGAGAGTTGTGGGGGGTGGAATTTCCTCAGAGACCCGATGTTTTGGAGAATCAAGCAAAGGTTGAGGCAACATACTCACCAGAGGAGACAGAGCAAGTAGAGCCAATACCCTCAGAGCAAGCATCAAATCATGAACAGACGATTGTGGAAGACCACAATCACACATTGTTGGACATTCAAGTCAAAGACTTGAATATAGAATCTCATCGTCGAAAAAAGGGAAAAGGTGATGGCTGAGGAAAAGCGGGAGATGATGGGCTAAAATCTACATTGAAGTGACCAAAGTATGAAGAGGTTGAGATGCTAAAAGAAGTTCAATCAAAGGAAGAGAATCTTGCCTCCAAGGAGGATTCCCAAGAAAATATACCGTCGCCTACGCAAACTAGGACACCGCATTCGGAGGCGAGGTCGATGGGGCAACGCTCAGCTTCTTTGGGGCGACGAAAAGGGTCGTCTTACCGGAGCTGCCGATCCTCGCGCCGTTGGATACGCACATGGGTTTTAAAAGCGTTGTTGGTCGTGTTGGGGGGCATGAGGGGTTCGATAATGTAGGATGGTGGGGGGAGG
>JALTMC010000682.1 GCA_027005175.1 Myxococcales bacterium | reverse complement strand
GTAGGAACAGCGATTTAATAACTTGAACATTTAAAATCGCATCCGCGATCACATTCGTCTTTTTCCCAAACATGTCGGTTCAACTTATTGGGTCGCCATTCCTATGCAGTACCGGGCAGTCTGTCACCCAAACCAGCTCACAGGCTGCCCGCATACTTTAAGCTATTTTAACTTCGATTTGACGAGGTTGTATTTCCGGTGCTTTGGCAACTTCGATCTGCAAGATACCATCTTTGAGTTGAGCCGAAACTTTTTCAACATCAACTTTTGTAGGAAATGCGAAGCTACGAGAGAACTTATAAGAAGAACGCTCTCTTCTATGCTGTGTGTGACCTTCGGGAACTTCGAGCTTGCGTTCACCTGAAATGCTGAGGAACTCAGCGTTCACAGACAATTTGATATCGCTTTCAGAAAACCCTGGAACCTCAACTCGAAACAAAAAGTTCTCACCTTGGTCAAAGAGGTCAACATTGAGACCACCCCAGCCTCGCCCCTGGGCTCCCCCCTGGAACAAGGACATATCACGATCCCAGTCCTCCAACATCCTACCTAGATTTTGCTGCAACTCTCCAAACAAAGAAAAGGGTGTTCGGTTAAAACTTGGGGTACTTAATCGGTTCCATCTTGTAAGCATAATAAACCTCCACGGCTCTCTGTTTTGCAAAAAACGCCACGCGCCCCTTGCAACAAAAGTCATATATCCTATGGACTTGCCTAACAAAAGCCAGGCCCGTTTCATTGCCCTCACAAACTAATCACCACCAAAAGACTGTCAAGAAAAATATTTGATTTTTTCTACAGAGACGGAATTTCATATTCAGGCCATAGCATAGAGGAGCAGCGACTTACGAACTTGAACACCTCGGGTCACATCTGCGAGAACATCCGAGTTTTTCAACAAACGCACTTGTCCAATTTGCTTGGTCCCATTCCTATCCACTCGAGCACTGTCAGGCTCTCGCAGAATATTGTTTTATTTACTTTAAAGTTTGGATCGCTTGGGCAACGGCATTTCTGACGTCGGGGTTGGGGTCTTTTTTGCGTTGGAGAAGAGCGGGGATCGCAGATCGTGCGGGCTTTCCAATGGCAGCCAGAGCGCGGGCCGCCCATTTTCGGGTAATTGGGTCTTTGTCGTTCAAAGCTTGAGCAAGAGAGGTGACAGCCGTAGCGGAGCGAGGTCCAAGTTTGCTGAGAACCATGGCAGATGTCCAGCGAACTTCTTTTTGCTTGTGGGAGAGGGCTTGGGTCAGAAAAGGAACGGCCTGAGGACCAACCTTTGCACCAAGTCTACCGATATTCTCCATGATCCGTCGTCGAAGAGTCCAGTCGTTGGATTCGAGCAGAGACAGCAAGCCCAAATTGCCCTGTGTACCTATGGAAAAGATGCATTGCAAAGAGCCCTCCCACAAGGCGCGAGGAGTGTCTGTTGCTTTAATCATCCCAAGCAGTTTAGGCATGGCAGAGACAGCAGATTTCCCGAGGCTTTGCAGTGCGAGCAGAGCGGCTTTTCGCACATCCAAATCATTGTCACCCAGTGCATCTACCATCGCGGGAATGGCAGGTTTGGCTTTGGGTCCCATGCTTTGAAAGATACGAGTGATCCAGATCTTGGCTTGCCACGTAGAGCCACTGAGTGCTGTTTGCAATGCAGGGAGAGCAGCAACTCCGATAGCCTCTAAAGCCTTTGCGCCTGCCTTCTGAACCTTCTTGTCTTTGTCGTCCAGCAGGGAGATCAAAGCGGGTCCAGCCAACGCTCCCTTGGCTTGGAAGGTCGCGAGAGTGTGAGCCATCGCGATACGCACCCGCCACCAAGACCTGTTGGAGAGAAGAGCTTTCCCCAAAGCTTTGACAACCGAGGGTTGAGCCGCCTCGGGAGGACCGATCAAACGCAGAGCTTTGGCTGCGGCGATACGAACATCAGCCTCTTTGTCCCGCAAGGTTTTGGCGAGTTCCAGCACGGCCAAAACCGATTCCTTCTTCATCTCTCCCAAGAGTATCGCGGCACTTTGGCGCACCCGCCAAAAAGGATGCTCCAGAGCCCGCTGCAAGATCGCCACCTGGTCGCTAGACAACGAGAGAGCACGACGCGCCTCAAGGCGCACAACCTTATCGCGAGAAGTCGCAGCTTCGATCAGGGTTGGGGTGGCCTTTGAGCCAAGCTTCCGAAGCGAGCTTACAGCCTCTCTTCGGACCCCTGCATCAGGGTCTTTGAGTGCTTTCCGCAACACAGGTAGCGACTGTACAGACTTGACCGAACCCAGGCGTCCCAAAGCTGCCACCGCCTCTTTGCGCTTTGAAGCTTGTGAGGAACGTGCCTGCCGCAAAACATCCCAGATGTTGTCACGACGAGTCTGAACAGGCTCATTCTTTGGACAACCGAACAAGCCAGCACTACCCAACACAAAACAGAGGAACCAGAACAGGCGTCGCCTGCGAAAAGTAAGTCGGCCTCTATGCCATATCTGCATCTTTCTTCCTATCCTACGTTTCTCGTCCCAAATCTGAACGAAAGCCACTCTTGTATGTTGGCTCACATAGTATCATGTTTTTCCTATCTCTTGCGCTTTGTTGTATTCTGTGAAATATTGCAGAGCCATTTTGGTAGTTTAAGTGTATTGGAGGAATATCATGAGTACAAGAATTCACTATATGTTTTGGGTAGTTTGTCTTTCCTTTGGTTTTCTATTCGCGAGCACCTGGGTGGGTTGTAGCAAGAAGGAGGAGCCTGAATGTTCCTCCAACCTTGACTGCACCAATGGTGACAACCAGATCTGCGTCGAAACAAAATGTAGAAGTAAGGCTCTTGAAGGGGAAGCCTGTAATGTCGCAAACGGCTTAACTTGCATGGCTGAAAATGCAGAGAAGCCCTCGAAGCCACTGCTCTGTGTCAAGAACGTCTGCAAAGTCAAATGTACCACAAATTTTGACTGCAAGACTCGCCAGGGTGAGACCTGTGACACATCCACAGGCCTCTGCCAAAAAGGCGGTAGCGGTGATGCTGGTGAGATTGTGGTAGAGGCCCCAGCAGGTAAGGGAGAGTCCGAAGATTGCAGCTCCAGCATCCTCTGTGCAAGCGGCCTTGATTGTCTCAAACGCAACGCAAAGCTCGACGAGGGAAAGTGCTGGAAACCATGCTCTAAGGATTCGGCGTGTGCGAGTGGCCAACTCTGCACAGGAACACACTGTGTACCCAAGGGTGGAACTTGCGAGATCCAGGGGGGCCAAGAAGTCAAACCCTGCTGGCCCGGTCTCAAGTGTGTTCTGGAAGGAGCCGCATCCGGAGTCTGCCTACGCACCTGTACCGCATCAGCCGAGTGCCCCACAGACTTTGAATGCGCCACCAAAGGAGCCGCCAAATACTGCGTCCCCAAAGGCAACCGCGCAGGTGCAGGACAACCTTGTGGAGACGTCAATGGCAAGCAGATCTCCTGCGTTGAAGGACACCTGTGTGCCCCCGAAAAGCTCAATGCTACCAAGAAGATTTGCCAGAAAAAATGCTCCAAAAACAGCGAGTGTACTTGGCCGAAATACTGCAGTACGTTTTGTACACTTGGCAGTGTAGGTACAGCCAAGATCAACGAAGCCTGTAGCTCCAAAGCGGGTGCCCCGGAGGCCAAGCGTTGTGAGGGAGGTCACTTCTGTCTCACCCTCGGCACAGCCACCGATGGCTTCTGCTACCGCGACTGCACGGACCCACGTAAAAAAGACTGCCCCTCCGGCCTGTCCTGCGTCAGCTCAAGCAGCACTCAGAACCTCTGCCTCAAAAAATGCGCCAAAGCTGACGACTGCAAGAGCAACGCCCCTGCAACCTCCTGTGGTAAATTCCAAACGGGCAACGACCAGATCTGTCTCCATCCCGCCAAATAGCTCCAACTCGCGGCGTAACATCGAGGTCGCACGACAAAAGAGTTTGTAAACGGTCTCCACCCCACCAAAGAGCCCTGGCCCACGCTCTAAGACCACCCACTCAAGTCCGCAACAAACGACGTCAACCACCCCCACCCCATCTGGACCTCGTCCTGTCGATTCTGCCGGGTCCGCGATCGGGAGGGCGTCTCCACGCCCACAACATACGAGTTTTTTTTCGGACGAAGCCCCGGAATGGGCACGCTTGGTGCGAATGAGGACGTCGGCAACAGGAGTTTCTACTTCCACATCGAATCCGACCTATCATCCATGATGGCGACAAGCGCAGGCTGAAGACCTTGACAGAGGCGCATCTTTCCCCTATGCCCTATTCCAATCTCCGGAGGGTATAGAGAGTGCCAGAATTTGATGTCAACCAGGAAGAGTTAGCAGTGTTGGTGCAGCCAGCACGACTTGAACGTTTGCGAGAAGTCGTCGAACACCGAACTCAGCAGCTTACAGTGATCTTGGAGATGGTTGAGAAAGGTCATAACCAGAGCGCGATCCTCCGCACCTGCGATGCATTTGGGATCCTGGATGTTCACTTGGTCGAACGCCCTAAAAAAAGGTTTAAGCCCACAAAAGGCCAGACCCAGGGCGTGCACAAATGGCTCAATATGCATCGATACACAAGCACTTTGGAGGCGGTTCAGCATCTGAAGCAACAGGGCTATCAGGTCTGGGCCAGTCATCTAGACCCAGAAGCAAAGCCTTTGCCAGAGGTCGATCTAACCGGAAAGATCGCGCTCTTGTTTGGCAATGAAATGGAAGGCATCCTCCCAGAAACTCGGGCCGCTTGTGATGGCTCCTTTGTCATACCCATGTTTGGATTCTCCCAGAGCTTTAATGTCTCTGTTGCAGCCGCCATCACGTTGTACGAAGCCTCTCGCCAACGTCTGAAGCAACAGGGTCATCTGGGAGACCTCACCCCTGAAGAAAAAGAAACACTCTTGAAATCTTATAAAGCACGGTCGATTTCTCGCCGTGTCCTTCGCGAACTCCAACGGAGAGAATCATGCAGCAACCCCGAAAAGTAGATGGACTGGCCCCAACAGCACTTACGCGTCGTTGTGACGCAGAATCCCTACAAAAACTCCTGGACCAGGCTTCAACCAAAGAGAAGAAGGGTCCTGTGGGCCAACATCGTGCGATAGAATCCTTGTTGTTTGGCCTCGACATCCGAGCCAAAGGATACAATATCTTTGTTTCAGGCCCTCCGGGGAGTGGAAAAACAAGCACAACTCTGCGTTTAATTCGCAACCGGGCCGCCCAGGATCAGAGCCCTCCTGATGTATGTTATCTCTATAACTTTGACGACCACTACCGTCCTCTCGCGGTACGACTCGACCAAGGACAGGGTGCCGTGCTGGAGAAACAGCTTCGTCAAAGCATCTCCGCGCTAGCTCGCTCGATTTACCAAGTCCTCAACGAGGAAATGTTCGTCAAACGCAGCACCGCGCTCACCACAGAAGCGCAACAAGCCAAAAGTGAATTCTTTGCACAAATATCAGCGATTGCAGAGAACTTCGACTTGCGCATGGAACAAGAAGACGAACAATTTCTGGTTGTCCCACTCGATGATGGAGAGCCGATTGAGTCTGAGATCTTTGATGAGCTTTCTGTGGAAGATCAAGACGAGATATCAGCCCGTGTCACCGCATTTCAGGACGAAGCGGCTCCGTTGATCGCAGCCCACCAGATCCAAGAACAACGCCTGGAAGAGAGTCTCGCAGAGATCGAGCGAGAGGCGATCCAAAGCATGGTCGATAACACCATCAATGGGATGAAAAAAGAGTTTGAGAGCGAAGACTCTACGTTGACCGAGTACTTCAACGGGATGCAAGAGTATATTATTGAGAATTACCGGGAGTTATTGCAGCTCGGCACCGAAGAGGAAGAGAACATAGACTCCACATCACTGGAGCCACCTCCCCTGCCCTTGCCATTTCAGGTCAATATCCTCGTCTCCCACAAAGGAGATGGTGCCCCTGTTGAGGTTGAAAAAGAACCCACCATGCCGCACCTGTTTGGGTATATCGAATACCAAGAAAGCTCTCTTGGACTGGCAACCGATCACACTTTGTTGCGAGCGGGCTCCATGCACCGAACCAACGGAGGCTACCTGATCATACAGGCCAATGACCTGCTGCGCTCTGCCGATGTTTGGAGTTCCTTTAAACGAGCCCTGCGTCACCGTGAGATTCGAATGCAAGATCCACACGCAGACCCCGAAAAACCCCGCCTCTACGGAGCCATACGACCCATAGAGATCCCTCTCGACCTCAAGATCATCCTGATCGGCAGCGCCGAGAGTTACTACCAACTCATCAGCCAAGATGAAGATTTTGACCGGATCTTCAAGGTCAAAGCAGAGTACGAAGCCTGGATCCCTCGCAACGAACAAAATGAGCTGGAATACTGTTTGTTTGTCCAACGCATCTGTCGAGAGGAAGGGCTCCTGCCCCCGAGCATAGAAGCCATGACCCGAATGGTGGACCAAAGCTCACGCGATATCGAATCCCAACACCGACTCTCCACGTCTGTCAGCTACAGCATCGACCTGCTCTGTGAAGCCGACTACTGGGCGCGTCAGGAGAAACATGAATCGATCGCAGCAAGCGACATTGAAAAAGCTCTAACCTTTCGAGAATACCGTCATCAGACCACAGAGCGCAATATCATCGAACTGGTGGACAAGAATGAGATCCTGATCGACACCGATGGCGACTATATCGGCCAAATCAACGCCTTGCTTGTCTATATCTCTCACGACTTCAGTTTTGGTCTGCCCAACAAGATCACCGCGCGAACCTATGTTGGAACAAGCGGCGTTGTCAACATCGACCGCGAAGCCAAACTCTCGGGTGTGATTCACGACAAAGGCTCCATGATCCTGATCGGCTTGCTCGGTAGCTACTGGGGCCAAGAACACCCCTTGCAATTCAATGCCAGCATCACCTTTGAACAACTCTACGGCGAAGTCGAGGGCGACTCCGCTTCTTGCGCCGAATTCTACGCTCTCCTCTCTAGCCTGTCACAACAACCCATTTACCAGGGTATCGCGGTGACAGGCTCTGTCAATCAACTTGGTTTGCTCCAACCCATCGGGGAAGTCAACGCCAAAATTGAGGGCATGTTTAAGATCTGTCAAATGCGTGGCCTCACCGGAAAACAAGGTGTGATCATACCGATCCAGAATGTTGACCACCTGATGCTGAAAGACGACATCATCAAGGCCGTAGAAGCCGGTCAGTTCCATGTATGGCCCATCAAACACATCTCCGAAGGTGTGGAGATCTTAATGGGTATGCCTGCTGGCCAACGACAAGAGGATGGCACCTGGCCTGAGAACACCCTGTTTGACAAGGTCCAAAAACGCCTCAGCAGCCTCCAACAACGCTACCAACAACACACCTCCTGACACACCTCAGCAGCCTCCAACAACGCTACCAACAACACACCTCCTGACACACCTCAGCAGCCTCCAATAACGCTACCAAACACACACCTCCTGACCTGAACCATGGAGAAGACTCCGGATCGTTTCAATCTCTGAGCTTTGTGATGGATTCGAGCCCATCGATAAGAAACAACACAACTCCCAGACAGAACAGACAAAGCTACCAAACACACACCTCCTGACCTGAACCATGGAGAAGACTCCGGATCGTTTCAATCTCTGGGCTTTGTGATGGATTCGAGCCCATCGATAAGAAACAACACAACTCCCAGACAGAACAGACAAAAAAACAATAGATTCCAACCCCTTCCGAACCTCACCTTCACCCCCTTTCCAACCTCCCGATTTTTCCTATTGACTTCCCCATGTCGGTATGATAGAAAACGCTCCGCTTGTGACGTTGGTCTTCCAAAGACCTGTCATTCGCAAGGTCAAACCTCAAAAACCTGACCTTTCTGTTTCATACCAATGCCGAAGTGGTGGAATTGGTAGACACGCTGTCTTGAGGGGGCAGTGGGAGTAATCCTGTGCCGGTTCGAATCCGGCCTTCGGCACTTTGAAAGGCTCTGAGTCCTAGTGATTCAGGGCCTTTTGTCATTCTAGGAACCAAAATAGTCCGAACTCAAGCGTGAAACTCGGAACGCTCATTTTCGATGCTCCATTCCCTCAAAACATCAGGTTCATTGAGGAGGTCGATTTTCAGGGCAGCCTGTTTCAAGTGAAACGAAGCCATGCAAGATCCTCTGAGACATCCGGCACATCAAATTTTGTGCGTTTGTTTTGGGAATAGGCAACGCATGGTCAACACCTCGACTGGTGAGAGGGCGGCTCTGTCCCTGTGAGTTGTTGGGAGCAAGCCGTTGCTCTTGTGAAAGCTACCTGATTATAAGTCAGTAGAATCCGACTCGCTGTACGGATTGTTGGGAGCAAGCCGTTGCTCTTGTGAAAGAGAGATGTTAAACTCACGCGGTATGAATCAAGTGTGCAACTTGGCTTCAACAAACCAGACTGAAGGAAGCGATCATATAAAGCAATAAACGAAAAGGACAAATTTGACAGTGGCTACTTTGCAGGCATGAGGACAAAAACCAACAACCACAGAACCTCTTCAGTTCAAAGGAAAGCACCTCGCCAATCAAAACATCATTGAGATCACGGATGCCCTTCGAGTCAGAGCTTTTGACAAGCTCCCCGAAAAGCATCGCTCAAACATGGGCCAGTTTGGCACACCACCGCAAATCGGCCGCTTAATGGCTTCCATGTTTGACTTTGAAGGCACTTCTGAGATTCGTATGCTTGATGCCGGAGCCGGCGTTGGTTCTTTATCCGTTTGTTTTGTGGATATGCTTTGCAACCAACCCTCCCTACCTGAGCTTGTCCACATAACAGCTTTTGAGGTAGAGCCCTCTTTTGGTGAGGGGTTGAGAGCCTCTCTAGCTCAATGCCACAGCCTTTGTAAAAAGAAAGGTATCAAGTTTGAATTTGATATCATTGCAGAGGACTTCATCCAGTACGCCGTCCTTTCCGAGTCCGACTTGTTTTTTTCTGGTCAACAACTTCGATTCAACTTTGCGATACAAAATCCTCCGTACAGAAAGATCAAGTCGAACTCAGAGCACCGTAAATTACTACGTAGACTGGGAATAGAAACCTCGAATCTTTACGCTGCTTTTGTAGCTTTGACAACGCGACTCTTGGAGCCAGGCGGCCAACTGGTAGCAATTACCCCACGGTCTTTTTGTAATGGTCCTTACTTCAAGCCATTCCGAAAAGACTTTCTAGCTCGAATGGTTTTGAAACGGTTGCATGTGTTTGAATCTCGCTCAGATGCCTTCAAAGGGGATAGTGTCCTCCAAGAAAACATCAGTCTTCATGCAACAGCAGGATCGGGGAACCCGAAAAATGTTCTTGTAACCTCGTCGCAAGGTGAGTCCGGCGAAGACGAAACAAGACGAGAAGTTCCGTATCAAAAAGTTGTTCCCCCCGATACAACGGCCTCATTCATTCATCTGATTACAGATGGGACGAGTGAACTTGTGGCTTCTCAAATGGACCATTTTAAAGCTGATTTCGATGAGCTTGGAATTGAGATTTCGACGGGGAAGGTCGTGGACTTTCGAGCCAAGAGACACCTCAAACAAGAAGCTGAACCTGACGATTTCCCTCTTATTTATCCAGGACATTTGCAAAAGGGCAAAGTCGTTTGGCCCCTCGATAATTCAAAGAAGCCAAACGGATTAGCCATATCAGCGGAACATGAGAATTTACTAGTCCCCAACGGAACTTACGTACTTATAAAACGCTTTTCATCGAAAGAGCAGAGAAGACGGATTGAGGCCACTCTCTTTAATTCAGAAACAGTGAAACCTAGCTATGCAGTAGGCTTCGAAAATCATTTAAACTACATCCATTCTAACCAGAAAGGACTGGAGCAGGAGCTTGCTGAAGGCTTAACTTTGTATTTGAATTCATCACTGGCAGATATGTATTTTCGCCTTTTTAGTGGCCACACCCAGGTCAATGCAACAGACCTTCGCAACTTTCCGTTTCCTTCGAGAGATGAACTAGTCAGGCTGGCCCGTCGAACTCATTCTGTTGTATTGACACAAAGTGAAATCGATCAGCTTGTGCGAGAGGAACTATTGAGTATGGCAAACAATAAACGAAGTAGAGATCCTGTAGCTTCCATGGAAAAAGTAAAAGAAGCTCAAGGGATACTTAAAGAGTTAGGCTTCCCACGCGGGCAAACCAATGTACGTTCTGCTCTAACCCTCCTATCACTTCTTGACTTAAAGCCTGAATCTGAGTGGAAAGATGCGGATTCTCCAATGCGTGGGATAACTGAAATGATGCACTATTTCGCTGAGCATTATGGAAAAGAATATGCACCAAATTCTCGCGAAACAGTGAGACGGCAAACGATTCACCAATTTCTCGATGGAGGATTAGTTGTTCAAAATCCAGATACTCCATCACGTCCAATCAATAGCGGGAAAAACGTATACCAAATATCTCCTGCTGCTTTGAATGCACTTCGTTTGTTTGCTACAGAAAAGTGGGAAGAAGCCAAAGAAGAATACCTGTCCGAAGCTGGTACCCTTAAGGAACTCTACGCACAGCGAAGGGATATGGAGCGAATCCCTGTTACCATCCCTGATAAGTTTGGGTAGATGAGTATCCAGGACACATGATACACTTCGATGGCAAAAGATTTCTCGGCCCATACGATTCAGACTAGAACCAAGCTCATAGGGAATTCATTTTTGAACGATACACGATCTTGCAAACCCACTCAGCATAGAAATAAGAATTATACTTTGGTCATGAAGTTTGTATTGACGTTGACAAACGATAAAGATTCCTGGAAATGCTCTCCTGAAGCTTGGTTACTGTCAGACGGTACTTTGCGTATGCTCGCCCTCACGTTGATGGCTTATGCAAAAAGATCTGCACAACTCATTTTGATTGAGGAGCCAGAGAATGGAGTCCATCCAAGAGCACTACAAGCAGTAGTCCAATCTCTATCATCGGTGTATGATGGTCAACTCTTTTGTGCTACCCACTCTCCCCTCGTGCTAAGTCTCATAAATCGCAACCAACTTCTATGCTTTGGCAAAGCCGCTACAGGAGCTATTGATATTGTCCAAGGCTCTGATCATCCTGCACTGAAAGTTGGGATGAAGAAGATGGTCTTGCTCTTGTCTTAGAACCTGAAGTTGACCTCTGGCTATGGGCAAATTCTCCTCATACGGCCACAACAATGGGATGGCGTTCGTGGGATGATTTACGCTCGGCCCTTGAGCAGGAAGGCTGGCTACAACCCAACGGCACTAAGCCTGCGAGACCCAAAGAGGCTGCCGAGTGGGCGCTGCGTAATGGACCAAGGAAAAGACCAAGGTCTTCGGCCATCTACAGGGAGCTTGCAAGCCGTATTTCCATAGGAAGATGCCAAGATCCTTCGTTACATACCTTGTTGGAGAAGTTACGGACTTGGTTCCCTGCCGCGAATTGATCTGTAAAGGACTACAAAGCGTCAACGAGCAAGATTGAATCGAACCGAAAAGGATGGTAGCAGACCGTTCCAGGCAGAAGGCTCTGGATTCGTTGTTTACAAATGGCTCGTTAAAAAGCATCTTCTAACGCACCGCGATGCCACAACTCTTGAAATCCGTAGACATCCGACTTCAGCTTTTCAAGCACAGATGCGGTCCAAGCGATTTTCTTGTCATATTCCTCCTGACTCCATCCATCGGAATCGGAGTAGATTCTCAGGCCAGGCGCATTAAGGTTGTAGAGATTGCAGGTCGCAAAACTGAGTTGAGTACGGGTAGCCATGATCGAGTTCTCCGCCACAATGTCATCGAAATAGATAGAAGCATCATAGTCAAAGGGATACTTCTTCTTCAATCCGCGAAAGGGATCATTGTACTTCGCTCCACCCCACAAAATGTGCAGCGAAGACCAACGACTTAACTCCATCAATTCATTATCATTGGATTAAGATGATAGTGACACAGCTGAAAAAACTTGTAAAGAAGGAAAACTTGAAACGAGCTTCTTACAGTGTTTGAGTTAAAACACACTATAACTTGGATGTTGTTATAAAAAGAAAATGGACACAACGAACGATAAGTTGCCTCCTTTGGCGTGCAAGTCTGCACAGGTTCTCGGGTGCGATCCCAAAAAGGGGGTCAGCCAACTTCGCCTACTTTCGAGAGATTTGCGATCGTTATCCTGATAAACTCATCCCAACGACCGGCCTTTTGATATGCTCGTAAAAGCAACATCGCTTGTGGTTGCCCTCCTCTTTGGGAGCGCACCCGGCTCAGACC
>JALTMC010000681.1 GCA_027005175.1 Myxococcales bacterium | reverse complement strand
GAATCTTTCTCATCTTGTATCTCCTATACACGGTTATGTTCGAATTTGGGTGTCTGCCCTGTTTCAAGTATATCGGGCGAAGAATAAACATCATTGTGACTTGTGTCTGTGACAATTGTTTCTTGGCTCATGGAAGCTCTCTGAGCTGGATCGTTCGTTGAGGTTCGTTGAACTCAATCGTCTGTCGAACTGAATACTTTTTGTTGCTTTGATATTCAACACCTTTTTTTTATATGTGCGGGGGATGTTATAGGGTTTTGAAATTGCTGGGCTTTTAGTTATTGTTTCCTCGGGTGAGGCAGAGTGGGTTTCAATGAGTTCACCTGCTTTCACCTATGCTTGTTCGTGCCACATGTGATTTTTGTCACAACTTTTTTTTATTTCTTACGATGAATAAGAGGAGACCATATACAATGTTGCTTGTTTTTTGGTTGGTGTGGTTGTTGTTCGAAACCATATCATTTCAACATCGTGTGATTCAAAGCATGAGAGTTGTGCTGTAGGGTCGTGTGATTCAAAGCATGAGAGTTGTGCTGTAGGGAACTCTCTTGTCGAGGGCTGGGGCATGTGGGTCAAACAAACAAAACTGTGGCTGGCTTTTGGCTTCATCGTGTTGGTGATGGGTTCAGTGGCTTGTGAATGGAGTACATCGGAGCCGCCGACAGGTGAGCCTCTCTCAGTGCGTTATGCTGTGAGGATAGGGCAGGCTTTGATCGGTGGTAAGCCCGATCGAAGTATGACGGCTGTTGGTGGCCTCTCTCGCTCAGCGAGAGGAGGGACTTTCTGTACAGCCACTCTGATCGCGCGACGTATTGTGCTCACAGCAGGGCACTGTGTAAGTCGGGGGTCCTACAAAACCAGCGGTTCTCCTTATTTTCGGATGGAGCTGCCAGATGCACGAGACCCCAAAGGGTATAAGTTTGTCTATTATGCGAGTCAACAGGTGGCGACTCACCCCAAATGGCGGGGGAGTATTTCTGCGGGAAACGATATCGCTGTTGTGATCTTAAAAAAGAAGGTGGATCCAAAGCAAGCCACACCCATCCGTTACAATCAAACGGCGTTGGATCGTTCCTATGTTGGGAAAGATCTGTGGTTTCTCGGATATGGAGCTATCGCCAGCGGGTGGCGTTATCCCACGGTGAAGTACGGAGCAAAGATCCCCATCACAGCCGTACAAAGCGATCGCTTGATCCACCGTGCTTCCGGCAAAAGCATCTGTTTTGGTGACTCGGGTGGTCCCGCGATGTTGCAGTTCAATGGACAGTGGCGGGTGGTCGGCGTAAACTCTTATGTGACCGGTAGTTGCTATGGTTCCGGTGCGTCTACTCGGACGGACACCTTCAAAGCCTTTCTCGAAAAATATAGGAAGCAGTATGGAGAGAGTGGCTCTTGCAACACGGATCGCGACTGTGACCCATGTTATGTTTGTAGTGCTCAAAAGGTATGTACACAATCTGCGGCACAGAAGAATCCAAAGTCATGCAAACCTTGCAATTCTGACAGTGATTGCAATGGTGGAGTTTGTCACAACCTCAACGGTCTGTTTCGGTGTTTGCAAGCTTGCTCTTCAAACAATTGTTGTCCTTCAAACCATCGCTGCGACACTCTTTCGGGAACTCAAAAAGCCTGTGTGCCTTCTTCGAGCCTCTGTCCTCCTGCGTTGTGCCAGCGAGACTCCGATTGCGGAAAAAAAGAACGCTGTGGTTTGGGTCTTTGTGGCAAAGTATGCCAAGACAAGAGTGATTGTCCTCAGGGGAGTCTTTGTAGAGGAAGTGTCTGCTTCAAACCAACACCAAGTAAGGTGGGAGAATCTTGTGCCAGTGGTTTTTCTTGTGAACAAGGTCTGCGTTGTTACGATATCTCAGGTAAAAAGATCTGCTCTCGCGCCTGTAGTCGTTCAGCCATCGGGCGTGGCTCTCCAGGCTCTGCCTGTGGCACCAACAATACTTGTCACTTTGACTCTCAATGCATCCCATTGCAAGGAGGGAATGGGAATATTTGTTTGAAGAAGTGCTCATCCACATCGGATTGTTTAAAAAGCATGACCTGCAAAAGTATCCGAGGAAGCAGTACATATTGTTTTTGTCAAAATGACTCCGAATGCAAACAAAATGAGATATGCAACAAAAGAATCCTTGGGGACTACGGAGCTTGTGCTCCCAAACAGATCGGCTGTGAGGCTGGCTTTGCATGCAAAGACGTTGGGAAAGGTGTGACTGTCTGTGTAAAGAAGGCATCATCCAATCCCTGTGGCAATGGAATATGCGATAGCAATGAAAATTGCAGTACATGTCCTCAGGATTGTCAATGTCCTACAGGGCAGCTATGTCAAAATGGGACCTGCCAGCAGAGCAATAGCTGTGGCAACGGTATTTGTGAAGCAGGACGAAAGGAAGACTGTGGCTCTTGTACACAAGATTGCAAGTGTGCCTCTGGTGAGACTTGCAACAATGGCAAGTGTCAGCCCACTCGCCTTTGTGGAAACAATCGGTGTGACTCCGGTCAGGGCGAAAATTGTTCAACTTGTGTTCAAGACTGCCCCTGTGCAGCAGGGAAGTTATGCCAAAGTGGTGCTTGCATTTCAGGAAGCCAGTGTGGAAACAAAGTGTGTGAGTCAACCTTTGGAGAAAACTGTTCGACTTGTCCCAATGACTGTGGTTGCCCTCTCACACACAGTTGCTTTGGAGGTGCATGTATTCCAGTTAATCGCTGTGGCAACGGAACATGCGAAACGAATCAGGGGGAAAGTTGTGACTTGTGCCCGCAAGATTGTGGCTGTCCTTCAGGCGAAGTGTGTCAGCAAGGCCGATGTGTGGCGCGATCCGGGTGTCGAGACGAGAAAGACTGTCCCTCTGGATTCCAATGCGTCAACAGCAAGTGTAAGCCTCCCATACCAGGAGGCAGTAACGAAATTCCAAAAACTCCTGATACCGAGCGTTTGGGCCAACCTGGAGTGGATGCCGGAGGTCAAGAACTCTCTCCAAAGGAACAACATTCTCCTCCTTCCGAACGTGTCCAACCTCCTGTTGTTGATGGAACTCCCGACTCTCCTGGTAACCCAAATAAGATAGGCTTTGTCAATGGACCCTGTCGTCCCAACGGTAGTTGTGATTTGGGTCTTCAATGTGCAGCGATCTCTGACCAACAACGGATCTGTTTGCGTCTCCCTATTGGAGCCGATGGCTTGCCCTGCCCACTCGCCAAGCGAATCATACAATGCAATCAAAACACGCAAATTTGTCGGATCTCATGTATTCAAGTC
>JALTMC010000680.1 GCA_027005175.1 Myxococcales bacterium | reverse complement strand
CTTAAAAGAAGAACTCCGTTAGGCTGTTCCAGAGAAAACAATGTCCATCATATCCCGACTGCAAAACTTCCTTCTTATCCTCCTACTCTCTCTGCTCTTCACTTCAAGCCACGTCCAAGCTGCGGGCTTATTTCTCCTAGGTCGAGGAGTTCACCCCCTGGGACGTGCAGGGGCCAGCATCGCAGGCGGCGACACACTGCAAACGATGTGGTACAATCCCGCCAACCTTGTCGAATTAACCGGATTCTCCGTCCTTCTTGACGTAGGTGTCATTCAAAACACAACCAAGTTTTCACGCGCCAAACGCATTGGAGAAAATGGGAAAACTCTCAACTACGAGCCTGTACAAAACGAACAACCTGCCCTTCAACCCGACCCCTCTATCATGCTAGCCTATGGCTGGGAAAAACAGCGTATCACAATCGCACTTGGCCTCTATGCGCCCTACGCCAGCCCTGTGAAGTTTTCTGATACAGGTTCACAGCGGTACTCTGTTGTAGACGTCAACGGTAGCCTGTTTGCCATCACCCAGCTCTCTATCGCCTGGGCCCCTCACCCTCGCTTTCGCATCGGAGCAGGAGTCCAAAATCAGTCGGCCATTGTTCGATTGGTTAAAGCTGCATCAGGTTACCTGGGAGTGTTTGGAGGCCCAGAAGACAAAAACCTCGACCTCTACACAGAAGCTCGCATACAGGCCCTTTTCAATATCTCTGGAAACATTGGTGTGTGGGGTCGCATACTCGACTTTCAACAGGTCAAGTTAGACATCGCCGCCAGTGCCCAAATGCCTGTATACTTACAAGGAACCGGAGAGATCTCTGTCCGTCTTCCCACGCACCCTCTCTTTGATCCCACCAGTGTCGAAGGAAAGAAAATAAAAACCAGCTTCTTTTTGCCCCTTATCGTCCGTGCTGCCGCCCGAATCACTCTATTCAACCGAGCGAACCTAGAGTTTGCCTTTGTCTATGAAGGCTGGTCCATTCTCGATGAACTTCGACTCGAACAAGTTGATCCTATCGTGGTTCGCAACGTCCCCACCATCGGTAATTACAAGATTCCACGAATCGTTATTCCACGCAACCTCAACGATGCTTTCTCCATCCGGGTCGGTGGCAGTGTCAAGATCTTACCCAAATGGCTTCGGATCCGAGCGGGCTATGCTTATGAAACAAACAGTGTCCCCGATACCTACAATAGTGTATTCTTCTATGACTCCAACAAACATATGTTCAGTGTCGGACTCACACTCACCTTCTCCAAGATGGCGATCGATATCTCTTATGCCCATATCCTACTCCCCACCCGTACGATTACAGCAAGCCGAGACAAACAGTTAAATCCGCTCAATGAAAAAGGTGCCATCATTGTTGGTAATGGAACCTACAGCGTCAACTACAATATCATCGGCATTGCATGGAGAGGCTCTTTCTAAGGTAACATTCCAAGCTATGAATTCGAGATTCGACACCACTCGAATAGACTTGACACACAGGAATAAATTCCCATGCTGCCAAGCAGCATGATATAGATTCGGGGTAAGCTCGGCGCGAACTCTTCCACTCCCATAAAAGCACCAGGCCCATCAACGACATACCCTAGCTCAAACCAACCAGAGTCCCTCTTAGGGACTTATCTGTTGTCTATGTCTTAAAACCTTAAGCCTGAGAATTCATTCTCAGGTGGATTATACCGCCTACACAGGAAACTTAATGTCTGAAACGTCTGCATCTACAACAACAGAAACCTCGAAATCATTGGAGCCTGAAAGCCTTGTTGTGGAGAATATAGCAAAGAAAAAATCCCCACCTATTGGGCGACGTCATATCATAGGTATTGTTGTACTTGCTCTAACCGTGTCTTCTTTGATCATTACACCGGGAATCATGGCTGATTATCTGACAGCGCAATACCTGAAACCCAAAGTCTCCAAAGCAAAGCATCCCAATGACGCCCGATGGAAAGATCTTGTGCGTCGTCATGGCTTCCCCTTGAAGTTTGAAGGCAACCACGGCATCCAATTGCAAGGCTGGCTGCTTCGCCCCAGAATATCCCACCAACGCTTTGTTGTATACCTTCATGACTTCAACAGAGATCATCGCGACGGCTACGACATCACACGTGAACTGCTCAAGAACGGACTGACTGTGTTTGCGTTTGATATGCGTGCTCATGGTCAAAGTCAAGGCCGAATCGGTAGAAACATCCGTCAAATGACAGATGACCTTCGCAGCACATTTACCTACCTGCGCCGCTTGTTCCCAAAAGAGTGGTCCACACCCATCGCCGTGATCGGCGAAGGTCTCGGTGGTAGTATCGGCCTATTGGCCGGAACACTTGACGGGAATTTCCGTACCGTCATCGCAATCAACCCCGTCCTCGATCCAGAAACACAACTCAAACAACAACTCAAAGGCTATCCCAAATTTCTTATCTCTCTCACTCAAAAACGTATCGAACGCGTCGCCTCTATGAACTTTCGCTACAGCTCGGTACTGAAGAATGTTCGCCGACTACGCGATACATCTGTCATGCTCCTCGGCTCATCAACAACTGCCACCCAACGCTCCTATCCGTCGTTTTGTTCCAAAACAAGAGGTCAGTGCACCTATAACAGCATCCGAAAAAGCCAACCCAATCAATGGTGGACAAGCCTATCTCCCAAACGACAAGATGCACTCATGGTGTTTCTGCTGCAACGCTTCAAAATCCCAGTTGCGAAATATCGCTTGAGCCTACGACCCCGTATTCGAACCAAACGAACCCCAATCAAGAATCGCCCCAAAGCTCACCCCAAAGCTCGCCCCAAAGCTCGCCCCAAAGCTCGTACCAAAGCCCGCCCCAAGCAACGGAAGAACAGGCGTGCAGGTCTGATCAAAAAGGTGGCACCTTCCTTACGCCAAAAGCCATCTGCGCTTCGTAAGGCTTCCAAGAAAAAGAAACCAACCAAGATTCGAAAGCCAACGACCCATAAATTGCCTGCTCCTCGAAGCCTTGTTCCCGGAGCGAAGATCCGACAGGCACAGCCACTTCGTATGAAAAAAGTACATCCATTGAAACCTACAACCGTCATCAAGCCAGCAGATCGTAAGAGTAAGAACATCGTCATTCCATCTGTTGTTCCAGGGCAAGTCGCTCCCAAGTTACCCACAGTTCCAAATGTACCATCACGCCAGGGATTTGTGATCATGCATCCTCCCATTCAAAACATCGCTCGATCTGCTCCAACCAGCAAGCCCACATCCCAACCCACATCCCAACCCACATCC
>JALTMC010000679.1:9650-12240 GCA_027005175.1 Myxococcales bacterium | reverse complement strand
AAGATCCCAGCAAGCTCACCGACCGAAAGAACTAACCCACCCACAAAAAAAATGAACCCACACCCTCCTCAAAGCCAAAGAACCCAGCAAGTTCACCGACCGAAAAAATGAACCTGCCCACAAAAAAACGAACCCACCCACAAAAAAACGGATGGCAGAATGGCAGCGAGGGGGATTGGCCACAGTCGAACTCCCCTCGATCGACCACACCCAGCGTGACAAGACCGAATACCACGGTTGGATACAACCGACCTCGGTTTGCCACGGACTCACTTCCCTCGATCAATCGTGACCAACCACGCCCAGCGTTACAAGACCGAATACCACAGTCTGCCACGGCCTACCATGGTTTACCATGGCCTATCACGGTTTGCCACGGCCTATCACGGTTTGATACGACCTACCACGGTTTGATACGACCTACCACGGTTTGCCATGGACTCACTTCCCTCGTTCAATCGTGAGTCCATCGTAGCCGTCGCTCAAAACTTCACCATATCAGTCTTTTAGCCTCACTCCCCTCGATAAATCGTGAGTCCATCGTAAGCAGAGCCAAACCATTTGACCCCCCAGGGAGTAATGCCAATTGTGGCGATCACGTTGGAGGCGAGGCCAGCATCGCGAGTAAAACGGCGCCAGGCGAGACCATCAAGGCAAGCGACACCCCTGGGTGTTCCCACCCAAACCTTAGAACCCTCTGTTGAGACAGAAAGTATCTTATTTGAGGGCAATCCATCCTTTCGGGTAAAGCGTTTAAGTCGTCCGGCCTGGTAGCGATAAAGCCCAGCCTTGGTGGCGATCCAGACACGACCTTTTGTATCTCCAGCCACATCGTATACAATACCGCGCTTGGTCCCTGTGCGGAGTTCCCCGACCTTCTTCCAGCCTCCCCCCAAAGAACGAACCACCAGACCGCCCCCCTTGCTCGCGATCCAGAGACGAAACTTGTGGTCAACCACGATTCGACTCACAGGAAAAGTAGAGGACAACACGCCGCTTGTGTTGCGTTCGCGAAACACTTTCCAGGCTTTTCCATTGTACAACGTGATCCCCTTGTATTCATGTGCAAACCAAAGACCGTCGGGGGTGATCGCTGCTCCAACAATCTTGTTACTCGCCAGACCGTCCATCACGTCGTAGGTCTTCCACTTTTTCCCGTCATACCGGACGATGCCTCCACCATAGGTACCAATCCAGACACGACCCATCGGGTCAAACGTTACAGCACGAACATCGGGATGTGGCAAAATGGGAGTCAGATTAAACCAATACCCCTGAAAATACCGACTCACTCCTGAACGTGTCCCGACCCACACGGCACCATCAGGGGCATAAGCGATGACCTGAATACGGTTGCCAACGATCCCCACCGGCATACGTTGCCAGTGCCCCTCACGGTAACGGGATATGCCACTTAAGAAAGTGGCAGCTACAAGCTCTCCCCCCGATGCACCAAGGATCGCCTTGATATTAAGTCCTGGTAGGCCATTGGCACGATTCATCGTGTACCAACGTCCTTTTTTAAAGTAACTGATACCTTTGCTCTTGGTCCCCAACCAAACACCACCACTCACATCCACATAAATGCTTTGCACCGCAAGGCCAGCCAATCCATGGTCCACCGTATAGGTTTGGATTGTGCCTCCCTTGTAATGAACGGCTCCTTGCTCGCTGCAAAACCACACTCCACCTTTGCGGTCGGAAACAATACATGCAGACCCCACAAACGGAAACTTTCTGACCTTGATAAAACGATTTCCCTTCCGATAAAAGGGAGTGGCAATATTTGGACTGAACCAAACTCGACCTCTGCTGTCGTGACCTATCGCACGGATGTCTCCAGCAGGAAGGCCATTTCGGGTCGTCCAACGACGCCAGCGACCACGCCTACGACGAGCCACCCCTCTGCGTGTTCCCACCCACAGGCTGCCACGAATCCAGGCCAACGCTTGTATCGCATTATCCGGCAATCCATGCTTTTTGCGAAAAAACTTCCAACGTGTTCGACCCCGGCGCAACCAGCCCAGACCGTATCTCGTACCGATCCACAAGTCACCGTTGGGAGCAGCAGCCAATGCCAACACATTCCTGGCATCTGCCCGCTTGAGCCTTGGAACATAAAAACGATAACTACCATTGCGTAAGTCCCATCGAATTAAGCCCCCTCCCTGAGTGCCTGCCCAGAGATTGTTTCCCTCCCTCACAGAGCACGTAATACGCGCCGTACTCCGAAACGATTGCCACTCCTTCGCAGGACCATAGATCGGTGGCAGCGATGTATCTTTTTTTAATCGAACCTTCGCTTTGGCTCGTTTTCTCGGCTTGGGAGTCTCCCGATCTCCCGGCAACACCAACAAATCATCGTCACTCTCAGCCTGTACCCAAGACAACCCTCCCCACAACACCAACCCAATCATCCCCAATCCCAAACATAGATGCTTTATCTTCATAATCAAAAGTCCCAAGTCCCAAGTCCATAGCCAAAAACAGATACGCTTCTTTATGCCTGATTTTAACGTTTCCAGCAACGTTGTCCCAAGGCTCTCACCGCAACAGAAAGATGCCCTTCCATTGTCAAATAGGATACCAA
>JALTMC010000679.1:0-9640 GCA_027005175.1 Myxococcales bacterium | reverse complement strand
AAACCGATTCATCAGAGAAGCCGACTCGTCAGAGAAACCGATTCATCAGAGAAACCGATTCGTCAGACCTCCGTCTCTTTCTTCTTTCCAAGGAGACCACGCCCCATTGTCATAAATGGCTTCTCAAACAATAGATAAAAGATGGCAGAGAGGATGAAAATGGAACACACAAGAATCGATCCGGTGACCAGGAAATTCATCCAAAAACTCCTGTACTGAAAACCGCCGAGATAGTCTAAAGTCATGCGAAAGAAAAACCAGTGGTAGAGATAGATCGTATAGCACATGCCTCCGATGACAGCGATCCACCTTAAACTGAGAAATGCTCGAAAGAATCGAGAGCGCAGAGTCCCAGCATAGGCCAGAAAGAGACTGAAAGGGATCGTATATCGAGCATAGGGTAAGGCATACCACATCACCAAAGGAATAGAGAGCCACCCTACCCATGCAACAAGATCATATTTCCAGGAGCGGATATCGAGAGAGCTTCCCCAATCATTAACGTAGACATCAGCCAAAATGAGCCCTGTCGCAAAGAATTGGATTTGGTCCAACAGAGACAAACCGTGCGGAAAGTGTGTACCGTATTTGGAATGCTGCCAGACAACAAAAGGGATACAGACAACGATCAGGATGAATCGCCGAACCCACTTATGACCTCGAATGAATAACCAAGCAAACAAGGGCATCAGGAGGTAAAACTGGATCTCGATCTCCAAAGACCAAGCTACAAAGTTGATGTTACTAAACATGCCATAGATCCAGTTATGAGAATACACAACGCTCGCCCCAAGATGAGCAAGGTCATTCCCCCAAGAGGGATAAAATCCCAACGCAAAGAGCAACAATAGATTGATCAGATAAGTCGGCTCCAGGCGGATCAATCGACGAAGATAATAAGCCCGCAACGAAACAGACTGGCCCTTTTGCAAACTCTTTTGAAAGAAAGGCACAGACAATATAAACCCGCTGATCGCAAAGAAGAATTGAACTCCAATATTCCCCATCAACAAAAGTGGGCGAATCACTCGCCCTCCATCCAAGCTGCGAGGCATCACAGAATGCACATGATAAAGAACCACACTGAGAATGGCCACAAAACGCAATCCATCGATCACAGGAAGGTATCGTGTGGACCATGTCACCCGACGAAACAAACGATAGACCCTATCCAGTAAAGACTCCGCTTTTTCTTCAGCTCTCACATCGCTTCCCACAGTGCTCACATCGCTTCCCACAGTACTCACATCGCTTCCCACAGTACTCACATCGCTTCCCACAGTGCTCACATCGCTTCCCACAGTACTCACATCGCTTCCCACAGTACTCACATCGCTTCCCACGGTACTTACATCGCTTCCCACGGTACCCTGCCTCTTTTTTGGTTCCAAGTTCCGACCGGACTCCCGTATTGTTACCAAGGTTGCGATCGATGAGCAAGATGATGTTGACCGATGAAGAGACTTTTTGACATTGACTTCCCTTTGCTATGTATGGTTCTTTCACAGAACACAGAACTCGCACGCAAGTCCGACCCGAGCACAGAACACACACGGTTACCATGGCAACCCACTCACGATTTCGAACCCTTTGGATCTCATGTACTCTCTTTGTACTGACGTTGGGATTGTATCACCTCAACGGCAAAGCGTTGCCAGGTGGAGATACAGTGCCACATCGCTATCTCCCCTTGAGCGTCATATGCTCAGGAGACCTCAACTTTGACGAGTTTCCTCTGGGTCGTATACGCCGCAACCGAACGATGGAACAACCCTACTTTTTGGTGCCAGGACGCGATCGACACCAGCATTCCTCCTTTGGGGTAGGTCCTGGTTTAATGGCTGTTCCCGTATTTGCAGTTGCTCGGTTGTGCCACAACATTTTTACCTATGACAGCATACTCCAACTGGGCAAGTGGGCTGCGTCACTGATGATGGCACTCTCGGTGTTGCTCCTGTTTCTAGCCTGCCTTACAGAGATTGGATACGGTGGCGCATTTGTGATCGCGTTGGCCTGGGGCTGGGGCACATCCTCCTGGAGCATGATCAGTCAGTCGCTCTGGCAACACACCGGTGCAGCTCCCTGGCTCCTGGGTGCCCTACTCTGCCTCGTCTACGGACGAAAACGCAACGACGATGAGCAAGCAGCCTCCCTGTCGCACAAACAAGCAGCCTCCCTGTCACACAAACAAGCGACCTCCCTGCCACACAAACAAGCAACCTCCCTATCCTGTGAGCAAGCTCCATCTTCCCCACACGAGAGATGGATCCCATGGGCTGGGTTGTGTCTGGGATTTGCTACGGTCTGTCGTACCACCAACGCTTTGATTGCGCTGACCTTTACGCTCTACGTATTCCTCTATCATCGTCGGATGCTCTGGCGTTTTCTCATGCTCGCTGCCATTCCAGCGATCTTGCTTTTTGCCTACAACACCCACGCCTTCGGTAGTCCTTTTAAATTTGGACAGCTGCTCATTGGTCCGGCTTTGGCAAAATGGAAAACAGGTGTGGCCTCCAACGTTGTGACCCACCCACTTATCGCATTACAGGGCCTTGCAGGAACACTGTTTAGCCCGTCGCGTGGAATCTTTGTATACTCACCGGTGCTCTGGTTTGGACTCGTAGGCTTACTCCTATCCTGGCGCAAAGGTGGAGATCCCCTCTACCGTTGGGCATCCATCGCATTTACGGCAGTGATCTTGTTGCACGGTGTCTGGTACGATTGGTGGGGAGGCTGGACCTTTGGATACCGACGCCCCTTTGACGCAGTCTTCCTGCTCGCTTTTGGAATCTGTCCACTTTGGGAAAGTATCAAGACCACCCGATGGAAGCGATGGACATTCGCTGCCCTGCTCTTCTGCTCCATCTCGATTCAGGGAATGGGTGCTTTCTCCTATGACATCACAAGCTGGAATGGCAAACCCGATGTCGATCGCAACCCACATCGACTCTGGTCCGTCACCCAAAGCCAACTCGCCTTCTATCTCAAAAACCCCCGATGGGTCAGAAAGATCAAACTTCAAGACAGCCCTCGCTGGACCATCACAGTCTGCCCTGTTCGAGCTTATCCTCCCGGTATTTCACCCAGAAGGTAGCGCAAGATCAATGCACAAACCTCGTCCACCAAAGCATCGACATCAAAAAATAGGCAACTTTGGAGAACGGTTATAGGAGCGCTGAAAATGGTCTCAGCCGTCCAACACTTTGAGGAAGGGACTGATTTTCTAAAGTTTCCAGCAACTCAACAACTGTCCTTTTTGGATTGCGAAGGGCCTCTCTTTGATGCTTTATGGCACCACACACAGCCGCAATATCAAGGTCGATAAGGTGGCACAAGAATTCATCTGGATGCTGCGCTTCTATCCCGTAGGGTTCTAACTGACGGCTCGGAAAATCAGACAGATTAAACGTTACAATCACATCAGCACGTCCTCGAATCGCGGCAGCAAAAACATGACGATCGTCTACATCAGGTAAAGTCAGAACTGGGATTAAATCTTCGTAGCCTGTCACAAGGGAATCGGGAACGTGGGCATTCATCAACTTCCGGGTTCGCTCTAGCTGTTCAGGCTTGAGATCAGGACGATTGGCGAGAACATTCCGGGTCCACTCGTCATGAATCTGGTCCGTCCACTTTGCACGAAAAAGCTCTGTGAGAGCCAAGCGCATCAACAAATCGCGTAACGGTGCGGGATAGAGAACACATGCATCATAAAGAGCGGTAAATTGAGTCACAAAGCTCTCCCTCAGTAACCCATATCGAGTTCTTGAGCTTGCTCCGTCAGTTTGTCGAGTGCTTCAAGGCGTTTCTTTGTGATTTTCTCTTTGTAAACCATCAGATCACGAAGCAGGACTCGACGATGTGTTCCAACCTTTCGATGTGGGATCTCACCAGAATCTAACAAACGAACAAGGAACGGACGAGAAATATTCAATAGATCTGCCGCCTTCTGCGTTGTTAACTCCGCATGTATAGGCATCAATGTCACTGCATTTCCTTCGGCCATTTCAGTCAAAATTTGAAGGAGGAGAAGTAGGGCTGAACGTGGAAGAGTTACCTCTTCAACCCCATGCCCCTCCTGCCCAAGATAAACCTGAATATCTGTTTCAGGACTCAACAGAGAAGAAAGATGCTGGATCGATTGTTGAGCGAGATGGCTTTCTTCCTCCGTCGGTGACATCGAACTGTAACCTCCTCGTTGTGTCAATGTCATGCTGACCTCCATTCGTGAACCTTCATAGTACTCATCAAACAAAATAAACGCAACAAGCAAAATAAACGTAACAAGAAAAATAAACGTAACAAGTCAATAAAAGAAAGACCTCGCCAGAAAGTTCGCTCCTCCGACAAATCAGAAAGATCAAACTTCAAGACAGCCCTCGCTGGACCATCACAGTCTGCCCTGTTCGAGCTTATCCTCCCGGTATTTCACCCAGAAGGTAGCGCAAGATCAACGCACAAACCTCGTCCACCAAAGCATCGACATCAATGCCATGTTGCTCTTCAGACACAGCTGTGTGAGTGATACTTTCTACCGACGACACCAAGACAAACGCTGCTAACTCCAGATTTTGGGGTAAGATCTCTTCTCGATGCATCTCTAAGTATCCCTGAACAACCGCACATACCGTTCGATTGAGTTCCTGGAGATACTCCCACTCCAAGTACACCACTTGCTGCATCAATGCCTGGTGCAAACGCGGATTTACCGCATGTGCCTCCAACATCGCCCGCACATAGACACGCACCGCCACAGGAATCGGAGCCCCTCCCATATCCTGAATTGTTGTGCGCAACATCTTCACCATCTCTTCATGATGACGCTCAAACAATTCATGAATCAACGCTTCCTTGTTCGGAAAATACTGATACAATGAACCGATACTCACACCCGCAACCTTCGCCACACGATTTGTACTCGTTTTGTCGTACCCCTCTTCCTGCAAAATGCGAGCAGTTGCCTCCAAAATCGCATCCACTGTGTCCTGAGAACGCTTCTGCCTCGGCTTTTTCCTAACTTTCGTCGAAGTCCTCTCCATCCTTTCCCTCTCTCTACAAATGCGAGTTGATAATATGAGCCAAGACTCATATTATAGAAACATGAGCGATCACTCAAGTTTTATTTTAAAATTTTTTGTGAGAGCATACACTCATTGGAGAGAAAGAAAGGGAGCTTTTGATGACAACGTTACAATCGTCTTTGCCGGGGATATCAGAAAAAAAGCTCGTACCTGAGCTACCTACAGATCGGTGGTTTTGGGGGCATTTGTTGGAGGCTCGCAAAGGCATGTTAGATCTGTTTATGCGTGGGCACCGAGAGGTCGGGAGTGTGGTGCGAATGCGTTTTCTGTCGTTGAATGTGTATGCTTTTCACGAGCCTGAAGATATCCATCATATCTTGGTGAAGAATGCATCGAATTATAGAAAGGAGACCAAAGGGTACGAGAAGCTTCGGTTGTTATTGGGAAATGGGTTGGTGACGAGTGAAGGAAGTTTTTGGCGTCGGCAGAGGCGGATTGCGCAGCCAGCCTTTCAGCACAAATATTTGGAAAAGTTTGCCCTGGTGATGTCGCAGGCGACCTATGATATGACGCAACAGTGGGAACAAAAAGCTGTGCAGGGGGAGGAGGTCGATCTGGCTCATGAGATGATGCGATTGACATTGCGGATAGCAGGCGAGACACTGTTGAGCACTGATATCAGCCAGGAGACTGATAAGTTTGGAAGTGCATTGGCGATCGCTTTGGAACGTTTTAACTATCTCGCCACTCACCCTCTCCCCAAGATCGAGTATGTCCCTTTGCCAGGAAACATCCGATTCTGGCGTGCGAAGCGTGCGCTCAACCAAATGACCTGGAAGTTAATTCAAGAACGCAGAGCCAGCCCAGAAAACAAGAGTGATTTATTATCCATGTTTATGACCGCCCGGGATGAAGAAACGGGTGAACAGATGAGTGACAAGCAGCTACTTGATGAAGTGTTGACCATGCTGGGGGCTGGTCATGAGACAACAGCCAACGCTTTGTCTTGGTCATTGTATATGTTGTCGCAACATCCTGAAATAAGGGAAAAGATGGCAGAAGAGGTTGATCGTGTTCTAGGAGATCGCCTACCTACCATGGCTGATTTAAAGCAGCTCACCTACACCAAACAAGTCTTCCAGGAATCGATTCGTTTGTATCCACCGGTCTGGGCTCTTGCCCGAAAAGCGGTAGAAGATGATGTGATTGGAGGATATCATATCCCGGCGGGCTCCTATCTGTTCTTCAGCCCTTACGCTGTCCATCGTCACTCCAAGTATTGGGAGAACCCGGAAGAATTTAATCCAGAGCGATTTACTCCAGAAGCATTGCAAAAACAAAAGTCACAAGGTCACTCGAAGTTTGCCTATATTCCGTTCAGTCAAGGACAGCGTAAATGCATTGGAGACCACTTTGCGATGATGGAAGGGGTCCTGGTTCTGGCCATTCTTGCTCGACGTTTTCAATGGTCCTTGGCTCCGAATGCCAACATCGAATTGGAGGCTTCACTGACCCTTCAACCCAAACATGGAATGCCGATGCATCTCCACAAACGCTCAATCCCCGAAACAAGCCCATCGTAAGAACAAACGCTCAATCCCCGAAACAAGCCCATCGTAAGAACAAACACCCAACCCCTGAAACAAGCCCATCATTCCCATCACGGAAACAAACCTATCATTCCCATCATCGTAACAAGCCTATCATCGCAAGAGCAAGCTCCTTGTTGGTACGAGATATATCACATCCATCCTATCCTTTGCTTGTGGAAAGGAAGCAAGTCCCCAACAAAAGAGAGTCTTCCTACCCAAGACGAGCGAGCCCAAAACCTTGACGATTTCTGACTTTCCCGGTACATTTCAGCGAAGCGAAGACCAACAAGCCCTGACGTTTGACCTGAAAGCTATAGGTATTCTCTGTTGCCTGTCTTTTGCTCAAGTAGTTGAGAGCAAACTCTCGTTGGATGAGTCATTGTAGTTGGAATGCAGGATGGATCGACCATCAGTAGATAGGAAGAAGATGATAAGGTGTGAAGGATCTGTATTGTGGAGGCGACGCTCAATGTTGGGCTTCGTTGTCTTTCTGTGTTTGGTCATGTTTTCATATTGGGCATGTATTATCGCAGAGTTACCCAAAGAGGGGCTGCGCTGCTTTAACGGTAGTTGCCTGCCTGGATATCACTGCAACGAGAAGAAAAAATGTGTTAAAAACGCGACAGGAGAAGTGACGCCACCCAAAGAAGGAGTGTCTCCTGAAGAAAAACCTGTCATTGCAGACAAGCAAGGGGAGCAGCCTGTCACAAAAGAGGAGCCTCCCACCACAGATGGTGGTGGCCCTGAGGAAAAAGTTGTTACAGAAGCACCACCCACAGATCAACCGCAAGGCATCCAGTGTTCGTACCGAATACCAAACAAGCCCGAACTGTGTCCGATCCCGCAAAGTGACACCAACAGTTGTGAACAGTTGGCCAAGACATTTCAGTTGGCCAGTGAGTCACTACCACAGGCACTCACCGATGTGGCAGCGGTCTCCAACGGCGAGTCTTGGAACTTATTGTTTCAAAACAACCCCAAGATCTATATTCATGTCCTGGGTGGACGGAGCGGTGGGAAAGCGTCCAACAAAGTGTATGTCAGCAAAGTAGAGCTATCTGGAAAACTCGTAAACATCGGCAAATGGGCCTTGACTTCCACGCTACTGACAGCACGATACGGTGCCTCAGCTTTTCTCATCCGAGGCTACCTCTATGTTGTAGGTGGACTCGCTGACGGAGACAAACCTGTGGAGAGTATGGAACGCGCAAAGGTGAAGGCCGACGGCACCTTGGAGGCTTTTGAAAAGGTCGGAGACTGGCCCGGTTCCAAGGCCCGTGAAGGGCTCGCCTACCGCTATGGTTACTTCTATCGAGCGGGTGGGTTAGAAGCAGGTAAGCCTATCCAAGCTGTGGGTCGTATACTCTTACAGCCCGATGGGAAATCACTGGGCACTCCCGAGAAGCTCCCTGAGCTCCCCGAAGGCAGGACTGGCCCGATGGTGAGTACTCCCCATTTTCTCTATTTGTTGGGTGCCAATGGCTCGCGGCAAGTCTTAATCGCACAACTCCAATCCAGCGGAAAGATCGAAGGTTGGTGCAAGAATACCGCGCTCCCCAAAAACGCCAAATCATTTACAGCCTTTGCAGATGCCCGACGTATTATGCTGTTGGGAATTCAAGATTCAAAGGACCAACTTGAAAAAAATATCTTTATTTCGCCTCTATTTAGCAGCAAAGACTCCTATGGTGGTGGTATGGACAGCTGGCGCTGCAGCAGGTCTGAAAAAGGCCTCAACGCAAAGCTCGTCACGCCGAGATACCGCACCGCTGCCGTGGTCGTATTTGATTTCGTCTTCTTGTTGGGAGGAGTGGACGCCAATGGCAAGGCATTAAAGTCGGTAGAAAAGGCAAAGCTAGCCTATCGTGCTGCGGGCTGTGATCTCGACCGAGACATCACACCCAACAACTTTGACTATTGCCCCAACACCTACGCCACAGGAAACAAGAACTCCGATCAACCAAGCACTGTAAAACGCCCCGGAAGCACAGGCTATATTGAAAGATTTGGTCCGGGTGATGCGTGTGAAGCACAACAGATGTTACAAGTTTCAGCCGGGAAATTTACCCGGGGAGAGGGTCCAAAGACCGATGAATCCATCAAGCTCATCGAGCTTCGAGGGTTCTATATCGATCCTCATGAAGTGACCAACAAAGATTACGCGGAGTGTGTCAAGCAAAAGAAATGTACAGCCCCCTCAAAAAGTACCTCTGCCACACGCGCTACCTACTACGGTGACAGTAAGTTTGACAATTTCCCTGTGGTCAACATCACCTGGGAGCAAGCCAAGGCCTACTGCACCTTTCGTGGGAAGCGACTCCCCTCCGAGGCAGAGTGGGAAAAAGCTGCACGTGGATTGGCTCGCAATGTCTATCCTTGGGGAGACTCAAAGCCCACATGTGAGCAAGCCCAAAGCAGCAACTGCACAGTGAAAGACACCCTTGCCATCGGAAAACGCCCCAAGGGAGCAAGCCCGTACGGTGCCCATGATATGGCCGGCAATGTGCGAGAGTGGGTTGCAGATTATTACAAGTCGGACTACTACAAAGACAGCCCCAGCGCAAACCCCAAAGGCCCCGTCAAAGGAACCCAACGTGTGATTCGCGGAGGCTCCTTTAAATCCAATCCCGATCTCCTTCGGGTCTCTGCTCGCGACAAACTCAAACCCACAGAACACGCCGATGATCTTGGCTTCCGCTGCGCACAACGATTGTTCTTACCGGCAAATTAGCCATGAATGGATCGAAAGCTTGTGTGGTCCGTTGAAACAAGGAACAGAGAACATCTGGGTTAAAAGTCGCGACCAAAAAGGAACGAAATCATGCGTAACATGCTCAAGATAAGAACCAAAAGAGACTCCCCACTCCCCACGCCTCACACCTCACTCCTCAAGACTCTTCTCTTGTTCATGGTGTTGGTATGGATGCCTTATTCAGCTCATGCAAACCCTCAGATGGAAAAAGGGATCAAGCACTTCAAAGACTTTGAGATCAAACAGGGTCTGAAGATCTTTAAGCAGCTAGAGGG
>JALTMC010000678.1 GCA_027005175.1 Myxococcales bacterium | reverse complement strand
CCATCATTTGGGCAAAAAGCGTGTTGTATTGTTTGAGGTGAGTCCGGCCTTTTTCAAGTGACTTAACTGCCGCACGAAAGGTACGAATATACGCACGCAAAGCCGCCTTCCCCTCCAACTTTTGAATCGGCAAGATGGGAGGAAACTCCCCCTTAAACTGATAGTATTTTGACCACAACAGCGAGATCCACATCTGTGCATTGCGACGCCGCAACAACGGCATCTTAGGTGCTTCTTTTTTCAAGAAGATCTCAGCCTTCTGAAGAGCCTGCCTCCAACGTTTTAACATCCCCAACGACATCGCCTGTTTGGCTTTTCGGATTTGAAGCTGCGTCTTCCAACCTTCCTGGGCACAAACCGAAGAACTGCAAAAGTTCAATCCCACCCAACACCCAATCCAGAGCCCCAAAGACAACCTTCGACACCAAGCGGGCCAAAGGAGTGCATTTGGCTCTCTCAAAAACACTCGACATATCGAGCATATCCTTGTGATATTCAAGACATCTATCCAACTTAAGTCAAGAGTGAAGACACATGGAGGTGCGTCAAAAGATCAAAACAAACCCATGGTACAAGAACACTGACGGATTTGACTCCGGTCGGTCTCGCATCGCCTTGCTGCGTCTGGCTGCGTTGCTCCTCATCGGAGTAGTTACACTACGCCTCTTCGTCGCGCCTAGCCAGAATTTGCAAGGACTTGCGGTCCCTCGGTCCCTCAAACCGGTCTGTGTACTAGGATTATATCAGTTCTCCTATGCTGTCAAAAAAGCCCACGGGAGGGGGTCACAAGTCATCGCTTGAAGTCCCAGCACGAGACCTTTGATTTCCGTCACAAAGCCAAGCCAGCAAAAGGGGCCACAAGTCATCGCTTGAAGTCTCAACACAAGACCTTTGATGGGATGCACGAGAGGTGAGAGCGGAAGAGACCCAGCCAAAAACTCGCGACAAGAGCAAAACGAGTTGACATGAGCCTCTCTTTGTCCAATCTTGGAAGAGGGGCTGCGAAGCCCGAAATTCCAGAGAAGAAACCAGTGCCCATGTGAAAACATGTCGCGGGGTTGTAAATTCATTGTTTGAGACAAAAACAAGACAGGCGAGATATGTCAGAACGATACCGGTATTTGCTTTGTATGACTTTCCTTTTGGGCCTGGGTATCGTTTTCGTCCAACAGGAAGCATCGGCTGATGACTGGCAGGTCAAGCGCACCGATCGTCGCCCCATTGTGATCAAGCGGCTTCGTCGGATCTTGCGACGCAACCCCCATTCGTCCTATGCGCTGCGGAAGTTGTGGTCCATGCATCGAAGCACAACAGCACGCAAGCGCCTGTTTCGGTCCTACCACCGATTGTTGCAAAAGAATCCCAGCAACGTGACCTTTCGCATAGTGCTGGCACGTTTGTACGAACGCAATCGCAAGTGGTTGCAGGCGTTGCAGTTGTACCAAAAGATCCCATTCCGGCCGAGAAGCCCGAACAATCGCGCTCTGCAACTGGCACAAGTTCGCTGCTATTTGGGTTTGAAGAAGCCACAGTACGCTATCACCATTCTCAAGCAGATCGTACACAAGCTCTCCCTTCGCCAACGACGTCGGATGCTTGAGGAATTGCTGAAAGAGACGGCAGGACTCAAGGCTCCCAAAGCCTATGCTTTTGTTATGAATGCAATCCAAAAAGAGAAGTGGAGTCACCATCAAAAGATAAAGATGGCACGCTTGTTGGCAAGGCATCAAAAGTGGGACGACAGTTTTCGCTATTACCAGGAAGGATTACAGAGAAGCCGGGGCCGAACGCGTATGTTGTTGAGGTTGGAGTTGATTCGTCACCAGATCCGAGCCCAACGATACAGAGAAGCACTCGAAAACATCGAAGGGGCTCGCAAGATAAAAACCCGCAATAACTGGATCGCGTGGGAGCTATTGCAACAGGAAATTATCGTATATCGCGGGCAGAAGCGGTTGGCTTTGTTGATCGCACGCCTGGACCGAAAATGGAAGAGAAGCCGTACATACCGGAAAGTAATCCTATTGGCTCGTTTGTATGAGGAGGTAAAAGTGACAAACCGAGCCATCCAACTCTACAAAAAAGCTCTCTCTTTGCGGGCCTCTGAACGAGAACCTCGCATTCGTTTGCTGCGATGGTATAGCAAACAACAGGATATCACCAAAGTTCGACTTCATCTACGCAAGCTGATCAAGTATCGACATGCCACTCCAGCACACTACTTGCAGTTTGCTCGGGATCTCTTAAAACGTTCGGGAAAGTACCCTCAGCAACGCTGGAATCCAACCTGGCAACACATGCGATACTGCAAACGCAGATATCACTCCTATCGCAAATTCATCTATCGCCACAGACGCCGATACTACCGACGCAAGTCAGACAAACATCGATGCAGCCGACGCGCATGGAATGCCTTTCGGAAACGTCGCTGGAGATTTTGGTTAAGGTATGAAGCAACGGCCCGTAAGAAGCGTATGTTGCGAGAGGCCGTCCAGCTACTGGATCAGTGCAAGAAACGATTTTCCCACCAGTGGGAGACCCTCCAACAAATCGAAAATCTATTGAGCCTCTATGGCTATAACGCGCGGGCTCGTCGCGCTCGATTAAAAATGATTAAAGCGGTAGATGCGTACGTGTATCGCATTGAAGCGACACAACGATTGCTCATTCAAGAGGGTCAAGTTCGTCAACCCATCAACGTCGTCTATCGAGCACTTCGTGCTCGCTCTGTTCCCCTTAAACGAGCTGTTAAAGTGGCTGCCTATGTGTTTAAGCGTCCCTCCTCTCCCAGCGCAATAGGCAGTCATTCGGCACGAAAAAAGCGACAACGACAACAAAGAGCATGGGTGCGTAAGATATGTCCAACCATTGTACGTTTTCTGAAGCCCGTCAGAAAGCGAGTCAAAGCAGTCGATCTACAACGTGAACCGTTTGTTGTCATGCATTTGAATGCGATATTGTGGCGTTGCGGCTCACGACATCGCGCCATTCGTCGTCAGCTTCAACAGCTTGAAAAAAACCCTGCTGTGCTTCCACAATTGTTGCCGCAAGTCATCCATTTGTACACAAGGTATCGGATGTCTACGAACCTCAAACGGTTACTGCGTCAACTTCAGAGAAACCACACCAAGACATGGGTCAACTATCTCAACCGAGCATTGCGACCCGGCATGACACCTGAGGCGTTGCGATTTCTCCTCAAACAATTATCGTCCAACAGGACCTTGTTTCAAAAAGAGCCCGGGGCGTTGAGCCAGTTGATTTTACGAATTTGCAGGCACAAGTCGTCGTGTCGGGCAGTGGTTAAGGATGTAGAGGAGGTCGTGCTCTCCGCCCGAACACCAGTAAAGTCCGTAATTTTACTGCTGACCCAAACCAAGAGGCACAAGTTATTCAAAGGTCATCGCCTCACAGAGCTGCTCAGTCAAATTATTACCAGTCGTCGAAAAAAGGTCCATGAATTGCACCAACTGGCCGAAGCGCAGAGTCTCTTCTTCTACCCCAAAGAGATCCGCAAACTCCACAGTGCATTGCTTAGCTATGTTCTACAAAGGCGTCAAACCGCGCCGGCAAACACCTATCTTTGGGCACGAATGCTACAGCGTCATCTGAGCCGGTTAAAGCCGCACTACAAACACCACCAACCCGACATCCAACGTCTGGACCAAGCTGCTGCTCGATTTCCTTCGTTGTATCGAAGAGTACTCACCTTTTACCTAAAAAATTATTACTACCGCAGAAGCTTCGGTCCCAAAAAGCTACTCACTCAGTTTAAGAAAGGAATTCATCTCGATGATCTACCTTTCTTGGAAAAAGTATACTACAGGCTCCCTTATCGCAAACGTGAAGGACTCTTTTCATCCATCATACAAGGAACACAGAGACCTGAAATACTGGGTTGGATGTATATTTTTTCTACAAAATACAATCTACCTCAGTTAAGCACCCTTTGCCTACAAAAGTTGTTACAGCGACATCCCAAAGATATGTATTTAATACAACAACTTGCCCAAGTTCTCGATCGTTCTCCCAAGCACCGTAGGGAAGCCGATCGGTACTGGCGACAATGGCTACGACGATTTCCAAAACGCTATAGCCCTGAGGCGATGGCGCGGTTATCAAGCCACTGCTGTGCAGACTTGTCGGATCGACGATTGGCCCGACGTTTACTTATCCTTGCTATACAAACATTCTCACTCAAAGACATCTGGCCCAGTCTGAGCAAGCTGTTCCCTCTGCTTGGTAAAACAGAGCAACAATTGCTATTGAAGTCACTGCTTCAATCACCAAAGAAGCTCAATGGGTTTCGTTACTCTCTGGCCAAGCTGGCGCAGAAGAATCACCATGACCAAGTTACGATAACTCTCTATCTTCACCTCGTTAAACAGCCGAATTCCTCCACGGAAATCATATTGTCTCTGGCAGAAGCGCTGGATCGCACAGGTCACATCACAAAAGCGCATCGCTACTGGAAACGATATTTGCAGCGAAAACAACAAAACAACCCCGAATACTTCTTTCGACAACAGGCTCACAAGTTTCGTAGAAGAGGAAACCTTTACCTGGCTCAGATCGCCTATTATCGTTCTTGGAAGTTTGGTAAGCGCAACACCCAGCCAAACAGGGACAAAGTCACCGAGCTTCAACAACAAGGAAAGCCATTGCAAGCCTGGTCTCTTTGGCTCTATCTCCAAGGTTCCAAAGCCGATGATTGTTTGCGTGCCAAGAAGGGCAAGTCAGTATTCACTCCAACAACAGCCACCCAACTATGGAGGATGAATGTTGGGTATAACGGCCCGATTGCATTCTTCTCTCCCTGTGAGTGGAGACTTTCAACAACCCAACAAAGGCAGCTTGTCGTAAGCCTTACACGTTATTTAAAGCGCAATCCGAAACAATCGCTCACACTCGTTGGTAGCGCGGACCAACAGAGCGAACCCGATGTATCATTTCTTGCGATACAGCGAGGAAAGAGCCTCCAACGTATGCTGATAAGAAGAGGGATATCGGACCAACGCATTGTGGTAAAAACAATTCGTTCATCACGTCTATGTCTACAAAGCAAGACACCCAGAGAAAAGAAAAGTATCAAAAAGAAAGATGCCAATCGATTAAACCTGCCCCAATGGATTCATCGACGCAATCAACTCAAGACGGTCACACGCGCCAAAAAGCGTCCTCTCTTTTCAGGAAAGATACCGTGCCAAGAGTATCGTCGTCAGCTCGCGATACAACTCGACTCTCAGGCACTCACAAGTCGAGCATCTTTTACAACACAGGATGCGGATCGTGATGGAGTCCCAAACTACCTCGATCCATGCCCACTCCAAACGTACACCCAAAGCAGAAGAAGATACTATGGCAGGGGGCTTCGAGGCAGATACAGAAGAAGATACTATGGCAGGGGGCTTCGAGGCAGATACAGAAGGAGATACAGGTACAGAAGAAGATACAGAAGGTATAGTTTTAGTCCTACCCTCCTTCGCCTACGAGTTCCAGGCCGCTTGCAACGTAGACAAGGTTGCCCTCGCTATGCTCGAAGCCTCCTTTTGCGACAAGTAAGAAAGAATATCATTGAATTGCGACGAAAATTCTTATTTTACCGACAGTCAACATCGTTTCGATACAACAGTCGTAAGATACTCAACCAGCTTGCAGCTTTACTGAGAATCGCTCCACATCTCGGAAAGCTACAGATCGAGTTTCTAGCAAGCATCACACCATCCTATGATCTCTATCGAAGGTATAGATACAGGCGTCGTAGCCGATACCGTCGTAGAAGAAGAGGCAGTTATATGGGTCGCTACAGAAGACGTATTCCGACCCCCTCTCCCAAGAAGCTGTATCGTCTAGCTCAGCGACGAGCTTCACGAATTCGTCGATATTTGCAAAAAAAAGGCATCCCACGCAACATGATACGCATCCAGATTTACCGCCATAACACGAAACAAAAACGTGGCACACAGAAGCCGAGCTACCTGACCTTTCGACTGCTTCCTCCCCAACCCTCCTTCCTACCTTAAACAGGTAGCCAGGATTCACCCAGAGGAGACCTTACAAAACAAGCCAGGAGGCCCTTCCTACGTCTACCTAGTACGTCTGTGACTTGGAGTCACCCAGATGGGACCTTACAAAACAAGCCAGAGCCAGGATTCACCCAGAGGAGACCTTACAAAACAAGCTAGAGCCGGCAAGAATCGCTGACCAAAGCTCTGTGGGTTCCTTCTCATCTGACATAGGCCTGGCGAGATGCCATAACGTTTGGATGTGGTGGTTACCGTCTGAATCCAGAGAGTGCTGACCTGACCATGATGTAACAGAGCCATAGTCACCAAAGTTGACCACAAAGACGATCAGGTCACCAACTCCAAACCCTTGAAGTTCAAATTCTTCGTGAGGTGAAGGTTTTCCCACAGCCGTTCGATATTTGCCCTTAATACTCTCTCCAGAGTGATGAAGTTCCATCTCAGAACCCAATTGATTTCTCCACACACCAGAGAAGTCAACCTTTGGAAGAAGAGACTTATCGATCTTTGTTGCAGTTGGCTTCATCAAAAAACTCCCAAAGATGGAAAAAAACCTGCGTGAAGAAGTCGGGCTAGCCCTACCGCAATGACGTGGGGTTGTCTCCAAACATGCGTTCCAAAGACTCGATGAGTTCTTCGGTAGGATGGAGGTTCCATTCTTCCGGGAGTCGCATAATTGTCTTAGAGCGTTCGGGGATCTCCAGATGCAAATAGGGGATACAGTGTCCTTTGTGCTCGCGTAAGATAGCAAACAATGCATCCAGTTGACCGTTGTTGAGGTCCTCTGTACGGAATGTAAAGTGAACCTCTTTGGCGCGTTCTGCTCGGATTTCAGCCAGGGAGAATACCTCTTTGGCCAATAGTTTTGCAGAGCTATCACCGATTTCTAATTCACCTTTAATCAGCAGTGGCTGACCATCATCAAGCAGCGGTGCGGCCTGACGGAACGCTTCGGGAAACAGGCTTACTTCGATACTACCCGTCAGATCCTCTACCACAACAAAGGCCATCCGGTCACCACGCTTTGTTGTCATCTCTTTGCGGCTTGTCACGATCCCTGCAAGGGAAACAACCCCACCCGATTTACGTTCGTTGAGATCGGCAATCATCCCCGATACGAAGTTCCCAATATCGTTTCGATAGCGATTCAGTGGATGCCCTGAGATATAAAATCCCAATGCATCTTTTTCGTAACCCAGCAAGATCTTTTCGATCCACTCCGTTTTCTTTACGATAGTATAAGACAGATCCGGAGTCCCACTCCCTCCTCCAAACAGAGAGATTTGGGCGCTTGCCTTTTCCTTCTGATAGACTTGGCCATAGGCCATGGCACCTTCAATGGCATTGAATAAAGCAGACCGGGTTTCACCCGAGAAGTCAAAGGCACCACACTTAATCAACGATTCAACCACACGACGGTTCACACGTTTGAAGTCGATACGTTCACAAAAGTCGACCAAGCCTTTATAAAGTCCACCCTCTTCACGCGCTTCAATAATAGCTTCGATCGCACCATCCCCAACATTCTTCACTCCCCCCAACCCAAACCGGATGTTGCCATCCACAACCGTGAAGCTATTAAAGGACTCGTTCACGTCGGGTGGCATCACTTCAATGCCTGCTTTCGCACAGTCATTGAGATAGATGAGCATCTTACTTGAGTTACCAGAGTCAGCCGTAAACAAGGCCGCCATATACTCACAACGATAGTACGCTTTCAACCATGCTGTTTGGTACGCCACAAAACCATACGCGGCGCTGTGTGAGTTATGAACGATGAGGCCGTTAGCTACAAAGTTATGGTCTTCTTCTACAGTTAGATCATATGTGCTTTGTATACCTTGTGGAGTGATGGATACAATCGTATCCCAATACACATCCGAATGGGCGAGTTGTTGGAGCTTTGTGGAGGCAAAAAACTCTGCCAATTTTGCAAGAGTGGAGCGACGAAAGCCTCGCTTCTTTGAAGATCCCTTTCCTTGAAACTCTTTGCAAGAAACACCTGACTGTCGTTCTAAATCACGCCAGGTCAGTTGAACGGCCTGACGTTCATCATTGACCCACAAACGCACGTCGGCTGGAATGGTATCTTTACTCTCTCGTCCTCGTTGTGTTTGCTCCAGGTATTTACGTAGTCCCTCGACATTCTCATCACGACCTACGCAATATGGTGCAACTTTCTCCAGGAAAGATTGACTAGAACCAGCACCAATCAAATGTACAGTATAACCTGGTCTCTCTTGCCCTCGGTATTTGAACGTCTTCTCATGAATACGCCCTGGTATTCCAAGTCGCAGAAGAAGAAGTTGAACATCGCGAGCCAGTTGTTCCGATGATGTAGCATAGAAGGGTGTCTGGTTGGCACTTCGCCCTGAGATATAACCATCTCCTGCCCAAAGACGCCCCAAGAACAGGGAAAGATCATCATCACACAATGTAAAGATTGCTGATGGAACACTCTTCGTTGTTGCCTTGTGACCTAAAAGACCAAGCTCTTGTGCCCATAAGAAGGCACCCGAACGAACAGGAGACTCGCTTGCACTTATTTGACGGGCAAGGTTACCTTCACGGATTGCGACCCGAGCAGCCCCTCCCACCAGACCAATGCTAGCACAAACCTCCATACGACCATTGGGGCGTGTATTGATACGAGCAACAGTATTCGGAAACTGTTGAATAGCCTGAGCAAAATCATCGATTTGAATACTCGAATTACTATAATAGTACAATGCAGAGGGATGACAGGTATTACCTTCTGCAAGTAAGCCCGCCAGAGAGACCAATTCATAGTCAGGCCAAGAGGATTCCGTTCCAACAGGTAATCGTCGAGGTGCTGCGATTCGGTCCCCAGGCTTAAGCTTCTCAAGAAGAGTCCACTCATTAAGGGTACGAAAAGGATGATTACCTGTTGCAGTAATCTTCTTACCCAAGGCTGTCTTCACTTCAAAAACAGCCTTCTTACCATTATAGATTACGTCCGTTACACGGCGAGAATGAAGCTTCAGGTCTTCACCCAATGCATGAATAACAAAAGAGCGTCGATTGTTGTAAAGTTCTTCGATGGTTGTAGGAGTGCCTGTCTCAGCATCAACAATCGCTGTATCGCCAACCAAGCACTTATTAAAACCATATTTGGCGAACTGTTCAAGGATGTCGAATAACTCTTCTGCTTTTTTGACGTCAAAGTTATTTTGTGCAGCTCCATCCATAAAACGCTTGCGCTGTTTGATCATCTCCTCAAGTTTTTTCTTACCCATCGCACGACGGAGCATATCCGCTTCACCGAGGGAGAAGCTACCAATGACGTTGGCAATCTGCATAACCTGTTCCTGGTAGATACAGACTCCATAGGTTGTTTTGAGGATGGGCTCTAGCTCTTTAAAGATATACTTAATCTCTTCGCGACCGTGCTTTCTGTTGATGAAGCTATCAACAACACCACCTTGGAGGGGACCCGGTCGATAGAGTGCCACAAGCGCGACAACATCATCAAAAACGGAGGGTTTGAGTTTCTTCATAACCTCCCGCATACCCGAGGATTCCAACTGAAAGACGCCCACTGTATCAGCATCACATAGCAAGTCAAATGCTTTGGGTGCATCGAGAGGGATACGATCGATATTGATATCTTTCCCCTGGGTTTTCTTAATAATCTTGAGACAGTTTGCGATCAGCGTCAGGTTCTTTAATCCGAGAAAGTCGAATTTAATTAAACCGATGGACTCCACACCACTCATATCAAACTGAGTGACAACTTCGCCTTTGGAACCTTTGTAAAGTGGGAGGTGCTCATCAAGAGGCCGACCGTCCGAGATCACAACACCTGCCGCATGAATCGAGGAGTGGCGATTGAGACCTTCAAGACGTTGACCAATGTCCATCAACTTGGCGATCTTGGGGTCGCCATCAATCAGCTTTTTCAGCCGTGGTTCCTGCTGAATCGCTTCCGCAAGCGTGATATCGAGGACCCCGGGGATCAACTTGGAGATCTTATCCACTTCGCCATAAGACATCCCAAACGCACGCCCCACATCACGCACAACAGCCTTGGCCTTGAGCTTTCCAAACGTAATAATTTGGGCCACAGATGGGCCTTCAGGGATCGCATACTTGTTGCGAACATACTCGATCACTTCTTCCCGTCGAGCTTCACAGAAGTCAACATCGATATCAGGCATCGAGACACGTTCAGGGTTCAAGAAACGCTCAAACAGAAGGTCCTGTTTGATGGGATCGATATCCGTAATTCGCATCGCAAAAGCAACCAGCGATCCCGCAGCGCTGCCCCTTCCAGGGCCGACCGGAATCCCATTATCTTTCGCCCAGTTAATAAAGTCGGCGACGATTAAGAAGTAATCGCTGAATCCCATGGATTCGATGATATCCAACTCAAAGGCCAAGCGTTCATCGTACTCTTTCCGAAGTTCCTCAAGCTTCTCTGGAGGATTTTCATCGACCACGACCTCCCATCGTTTGTCCATTCCCTCTTTGGACAACAACCTCAAATAGGCCTTGTTGTCGAGGCTTTTGTCGGGCAGGTCGATCACAGGGAAAAAGCTTCTGTTGAAGTGAAGCTCTACATTGCACATCTCAGCAACTTTGAGAGTGTTGTCGCAAGCTTCCGGATAATCGGCAAACTGCTCATACATCTCATCCGCAGACTTGAGATAAAACTCATCCACCTCATGTTTCATACGATTGGGATCATCGATACACTTTCGCATCTGAATCGCCATCAGTACATCTTGGGCTTCGGCGTCAGCGCGTGTGGTGTAGTGGACGTCATTGGTCGCGATCATTGGGATATCGAGGTCACGCGCGATAGAGGCAATCATCGGATTGATCCTCAGCTGCTCCTCAATCCCATTCATCTGCAACTCCATATAATAACGACCATCGAGGATTTGCTGGAATTCTTTGGCGGTTTGGCGGGCCTCCTCGTATCGGTCACGCATCAGATGTGCATCGATTTCACCGGCAAGACAAGCAGAGAGACCGATCAATCCCTCTGAGTATTTGGTCAAGATCTCTCGGTCGATGCGGGGGTTGTAGTAAAAACCCTCAAAATAACCGGCCGTCACAAGCTTACAGAGGTTTCGATATCCCTTCTCGTTTTGAGCCAACAGAACAAAGTGAAAGGCGCGTTTGCCGTCGCGTGTCATCGCTTCTTTGTCGCGACGATCGCCGGGAGCCATATATACTTCACAGCCCAAGATGGGCTTAATCTCAGCGGCACGAGCTTTTTTATAGAAATCGACGGCACCAAACATATTGCCGTGGTCAGTCATCGCCACCGCAGGCATATTAAGCTCTTTCGCACGATTGAGCACCCCGTACTCTTTCTTGGGGTTGTCCACACGACCAATCCGTTGGGCTCCATCCAACAAGCTGTAGGTGGTGTGCAGGTGCAAATGAACAAACTGACGTGCTGGCACCACTTGGTTCTCGACGACTTCTATCTTTCCTGACATCTAACTCTCCGCAACAACGAGACGTTCCTCTCGCAAACCAACTTCATTTTTTACAGCCGATAGACTACCATAATCAGTCGAAAGTCGAAAGCCGGCGACCGCTTGAAAAGTCAAAAGCCAAACGTCAAAAGCCAAACGTCAAAAGTCAAATCCAGCACTCGCGTATTTAACCTTAAAGGTCTACCATTTGGGAACACATTGATGGTGTTCATGATAGATAAAGCAATTGCCTGGGTGACAATTGGCCTTCGCCAAACAACATGACCCATAGGAACAAACCCCTATCATGGAAAGCCAAAGAAGATATTCTCCAGGTTAAAGTCCGATACGAACTGCCCCTGGTATGCAGCGATACCGTAACAAAATCACCTAAAAGTTCAGTATCCGAATCCACAGTATCTAGCCCAGCCTTGTGGGCTTAAACCCAGGCTATATCTTTGGTTTTTCAGCCTCGTACTTCAGTGCGAGGCGTCATATGGAGGGTGAAGACCAATACATCTAGCCTTCGCCAAACAACACGACCCATAGGAACAAACCCCTATGCTGAAAAACCAAAGAAGATATTCTCCAGGTTAAAGTCCGATACGGACTGCCCCTGGTATGCAGCGATACTGTAACAAAATCACCTAAAAGTTCAGTATCCGAATCCACAGTGTCTAGCCCAGCCTTGTGGGCTTAAACCCAGGCTATATCTTTGGTTTTTCAGCCTCGTACTTCAGTGCGAGGCGTCATATGAAGGGTGAAGACCAATACATCTAGCC